>JBAUJK010000328.1:0-12898 GCA_049683695.1 Burkholderiaceae bacterium | reverse complement strand
TGGCTCAGCCGATGCGCACACCGCGCGTTCGATCTGCACGCCGATCCGGCGCCGCGCGCAGATCGCCTCGATCTCGCGCAGCACGTCGGCCACCGCGGCGTCGCGCGTCGCATCGTCGGCGGCGCGGATGTCGAGCGACAGCCGGCAGGCGCCTGGAATCACGTTCACCGAGCCATGCGGCACCTGCAGCTGGCCGACGGTGCCGACCAGCGACGGCGCCTGGCTGCAGCGGCGCTCGACGTACAGCACGATCTCGGCGGCGGCAGCGGCTGCATCCTTGCGCATCGCCATCGGCGTGGTGCCGGCGTGGCTGGCGACGCCGCGCAATTGCACCTGGTAGCGCGAGCTGCCGGCGATCGAAGTGACGATGCCGACCGGCAGATTGCGCTCCAGCAGCACCGGCCCCTGTTCGATGTGTACCTCGACGTAGCCGAGCAGGTCTTCCGGCCTGCGGCCGAGCGAGGGAATCCGCTCCGGGTCGTGGCCGGCCGCCTGCAATGCGGCGCGCATGGTCACGCCATCGGCGTCGGCCTTGTCCAGCAGCGCCATGTCGAACTGTCCGGTCACCGCGTTGCTGCCGAGGAAGGTGCTCTTGAAGCGCACTCCTTCCTCTTCGGAAAAGCCGATCACCTCGAGGTGGAACGGCAGCCTTTCGCCGCGCCGGTGCAGGTGCCGCACCACCGCGATCGGCAGCAGGATGCCTTCGCGGCCGTCGTACTTGCCGCCGTTGCATACGGTGTCGTAATGCGAGCCGGTGATCAGCGTCCTGGCATTCGGCGCGTCCGACAGGTAGCGGCCGACCACGTTGCCGACGGCGTCGATCTCGACCTGCATGCCGGCATCACGCATCCACGCCGCCAGCTGCGCGGCGGTCTTGCGGTGCGCGTCGGTCATGTAGGCGCAGGTCAGGCCGTCGGCGTCGTCGCTCCAGGTGCCGATGACCTCGGCCCATTGCATGATGGCCTTGCCCAGCTCCGGTTCTATGCCGAGCAGATCGTTGATGCGCAGTTCGGCGATGCGGTGGATCTGGCGCAGGGATTCGGCCATTTCGTCGGCCGGCTGGTTGTCCAGGCGGCGCGCGAAGGCATCGATGATGGCGGTGCGCGTCAGTCCCTGGCCGGTCGGGCCCTTGACCGCGAGGATGAATGGAAAGCCGAAACGGGCGTTGTATTCGGCATTCAGCCTTTGCAGCGTGGCGAATTCTTCCGGCGTGCAGCGGTTCAGGCCGGCCTTGGCCTGTTCGCCGGTCGATTCGGCAGTCAGTTCGCCGGCGATCGCGGCCTTGCCGGCCAGTTCCGGGTGGGCGCGGATCAGCGCCAGTTGCTCATCACGGCTGGCGGCCGTCACCACCGCCTGCAGCGCGAGTTTCAGCGCGGTGACGGTGGCGAACGGCCGGCCGGCGGCGGCGCGCTCGGGGATCCATGGCGAATGTTCGTAAATGCCGTGCAGGGCGGCGGCGAAGGCGGCGGCGTCGCAGCGGTTCAGTTCGTCGAGTGTGGTCATCATCGGCTGCGGGTCCCGCCCGTCGCTTTCCTTCATGTGGTTCGAACGGAGAGCGGGACTCCCCGGCGGTGCAGGCCTTGCGGTCAATGCTCCGGGCTCTGGGCGGCGGCCAGCATGTTCTGCCGCGCTTCCAGCGTGTCGCCGCGGCCGTTGAAGAACAGGTTCAGCAGCACCGCCATGATCGAGGTCAGCAGGATACCGCTGTGCAGGATGGTCGACAGCGACGCCGGCATGAACTTGAAGAAGCTCGGCGCCACCAGCGGAATCATGCCGACGCCGATGCTGATGGCGACGATGAACAGGTTGTTGCGATTGCGGTCGAAATCGACCTTGGCCAGGATCTTGACGCCGGTCGCCGCCACCATGCCGAACATCACGATGCCGGCGCCGCCCAGCACGAACTGCGGGATCGACGCGGCGATGAAGGCCATCTTCGGGAACAGGCCGAAGGCGATCAGGATCACGCCGGCGGCGACGCAGACGAAGCGGCTCCGGACGCCGGTGACGCCGACCAGGCCGACGTTCTGCGAGAACGACGTGTACGGGAAGGTATTGAAGATGCCGCCGATGACGGTGCCGAGGCCATCCATGCGCAGGCCGGTGGCCAGGTCCTTGACGTCGAGCTTCTTGCCGGTCATCTCGCCCAGCGCCAGGAACATGCCGGTCGATTCCACCATCACCACGATCATCACCATGCACATGCCCAGGATCGCGCCGAGGTTGAAGGTCGGCATGCCGAAGTGGAACGGACGGATCATTTCGAACCAGGCCGCCTCGCCCAGGCCGACGAAGCTGACCCGGCCCATCGCCAGCGCAACCACGAAGCCGAACACCAGCCCGAGCAGCACCGCGATGTTGCTGGCGAAGCCGCGCGCGTATTTGGTGATCAACAGGATCGCGACCAGCACCAAGAGCGCCACGCCGAGGTTTTCCAGCGAGCCGTAGGACGGGTTCGGCACCGTGGTCAGCACGCCGTCGACCAGTTGCTTGATGGTCGGCTGGCCGCCGGCGGCCCAGTTGATGCCGACGCCCATCAGGGAAATGCCGATGATGGTGATGATGGTGCCGGTCACCACCGGCGGGAAGTAGCGCACCAGCCGGCTCATCAGCGGCGCTACCAGCAGGCCGAATACGCCGGCAGCGATCACCGCGCCGTAGATGCCGAGGATGCCGAGATCCGGTTGTCCGGCCATCGCCACCATCGGTCCGACCGCGGCGAAGGTCACGCCCATCATCACCGGCAGGCGGATGCCGAACTTCCAGATGCCGAGCGACTGGATCACGGTGGCGATGCCGCAGCAGAACAGGTCGGCGCTGATCAGGAAGGCGATCTGGGTCTTCGGCAGGTGCAGCGCGCCGCCGACGATCAGCGGTACCGCGATGGCGCCGGCGTACATCACCAGCACGTGCTGGATGCCGAGCGCGAACAGCTTGCCCGCGGGGAGTCTTTCGTCGACCGGTTCGGTTGCCGTGCTCATGGTGTCGTCTCCTGTTTTTTAGGGCGGCAGCAGGGGCGCCATCGGCATCCCGGCATGATCCGTATATAGCGCATCATATAGACGCCGGCCCCCGCTGATATATGATTTGCCGCATAAGCGTTTTCATCGCGGAGATATAGGAGCGACCATGGGAAAACTCAGCACGCACGTCCTCGACATCAGCCGCGGCCGGCCGGCCGCCGGCGTCGCCATCGAGCTGTACGCGGTCGACGGCAGCGCCCGCCTGCTGCTGAAGCGCGCGGTCACCAACGCCGACGGTCGCTGCGACGCGCCGCTGCTGGATGGCGAGGCGATGCGGGCCGGTTGCTACGAGCTGGTGTTCGGTGCCGGTGACTACTTCGCCGCCCAGGGCGTCGATCTGCCCAGCCCGCGCTTCATCGACCGTGTCACGCTGGCCTTCGGCATCGCCGATCCGGCGCAGAACTACCATGTGCCGCTGGTGGTGTCGCCATGGGCGTATTCGACCTATCGCGGCAGCTAGGGCAGATTCGGCCTGATCAGGCCGGTCAGACCGAATTTGCTCTAATCACGAGGTCACCAGCGCCTGCGTGGCTGAAGTGACCAGATCGCGCAGCCACTTGTGTTCGGCCGCCTGGTGCACCCGTTCGTGCCACAGCTGGTAGTAGCGGATCGGCGGAAACTTCAGCGGCGGCGTGAAGCTCTTCAGCGGCAGGATCTTTTCGTAGAAGCGCATGAACTGGGCCCCGGTGGTCAGCACCAGGTCGGTCTGCGTCAGCATGTACGGCAGCAGATTGAAGTAGGCCGATTCCACCAGCACGTTGCGGCGCAGGTTCTGGCGTTCCAGGTAGGGTTCCACCAGGCCCTGGTAGCCGCGCAGGAACGGCGACGGCGCGATGTGCGGCAGCGCCAGGTAATCCTCGATCGTCATCGCATCGGGGGCGGTGCGCTTGGCGTACGGGCAGTCGGCGCGCATGATGCAGACCACCGGATCCTCGAACAGCTTGGACAGGTGCAGGTGCTGCGGCGGTTCGTTCCAGTTGGCGATCACCAGGTCGAGTTCGCCGTCCGACAGCAGGCGCGCGTAATCGACCTCCGGCCCGAGGCCGTGGATCACCACCCGGCTCTTCGGCGATTCGCGCCGGATGCGCGCCACCACCGCGGGCAGGAACTGGCAATCGAGATAGTCCGGGGCGGCGATCTTGAAGGTGCGCGCCTCTTCCTGCGCCACGAACGGCAGCTTGCGCACGAACAGGCGCTCGGTTTCGTCGAGGATGCGCTTGGCCGGCTTCAGCAGGCTTTCGCCGTGCTGGGTCGGGATCATGCCGCGCGCGCCGCGCACCAGCAGCGGGTCGCCGGTCAGTTCGCGCAGCTTGCGCAACGAGGCCGAAATCGACGGCTGCGGCTGGTTCAGCTTCAGCGCCACCCGCGAGACGTTCTTTTCGCACAGCAGCATGTAGAGGATGCGGATCAGGTGCAGATCGAGGTGTTCAGGCAGGTTGGCCATCGTGGTATGTATATCAATATGAATATGTTGAATATACTTTATTTTCAATGATTTTGACTACCGGGAAGTTTATCTTTCAAGGCACTGCTGCATGCGCGCGGCGGGCCCTGACGGCGCCTGCCGCGCATGCAGCCGGTCGCAGCGGAGCCCTCCGGAGTTCGCGATCCAATCCGCGGGATGCGTCCCGCTCGTCTGAAGCGCCCGCGGTGGCAGACGGTCTTCACTCATGAGGAATGCATGGAAGCTTTGCTGCTGTCGTACGGCGTCGAGTGGCTCAACCTGCTGGTGCGCTGGCTGCACCTGATCACCGGCATCGCCTGGATCGGCGCTTCCTTCTATTTCGTCTGGCTCGACAATTCGATCAGGCCGCCGGCGCCCGGCTCCGACCTGGCGAAGAAGGGCGTCTCCGGCGAGCTGTGGGCGGTGCACGGCGGCGGCTTCTACCATCCGCAGAAATATCTGGTGGCGCCGAAGGAGCTGCCGGCCGAGCTGCACTGGTTCAAGTGGGAAGCCTACTGGACCTGGATTTCCGGCTTTTCGATGCTGTTCATCGTCTACTACTTCAATGCCAGGGCGATGATGATCGACCGCGCGGTGGCCGACCTCAGCTCGTGGCAGGCGATCGCCATCGGCATCGGCACGCTGGTGGTCGGCTGGCTGGTGTACGACCAGCTGTGCAAGTCGAAGCTGGGCCGGCGCGAAGGCTGGCTCGGCATCGTGATGTACGTGTTCATCGTCGCCGTCGCCTGGCTCCTGTCCAAGCTGCTGTCGGGGCGCGCCGCCTATATCCACGTCGGCGCGATGATCGGCACCATCATGGTGGCCAACGTCGCCCACGTGATCATTCCGGGCCAGCGCAAGATGGTGGCGGCGATGCGCGCCGGCCAGGCGCCGGACCCGATCTACGGCCAGCGCGGCAAGCAGCGCAGCGTGCACAACAACTACTTCACGCTGCCGGTGCTGTTCATCATGATCAGCAACCATTTCGCGATGACCTACAACCACGCGCACAACTGGGCGGTGCTGGCGGCGATCATGGCGGCCGGCGTGTTGATCCGCCACTTTTTCAACCTGCGCCACAAGGGCCGCATCGCCTGGGGCTATCCGGCCGCCGGCGTGCTGATCCTGCTGGCGGTGGCGGTAGCGATCGCGCCGAAGCCGCTGCCGGCGCCGGCCGCAGGCGCTGCCGCGGCGCCGGACATGGCGCGCGTGCAGGCGATCGTCGACCAGCGCTGCGTCGCCTGCCATTCGGCGACGCCGACCCAGCCGGGCTTTGCCGCCGCACCGGCCGGCGTCATGCTGCAGAGCCCTGAACTGATCCACCAGCACGCGGCCAGGATCTATCAGCAGGTGGTGCAGCTGAAGGCGATGCCGATCGGCAATCTGACGCAGATGACCGACCAGGAGCGCGCCGAGATCGGCGCCTGGTTCGAGGCCGGCGCAAAATAAGCCGCGGCGCGGCATTCCGTATTCAAGAAGGGAAGTGAAACATGAACACGATCACCATCGACGGCTTCAACCTGACTGCGCAGCAAGTGCTGGCGGTCGCGCGCGACCCCGAGGTCAGGGTCGCACTGGCCGATTCGTCGCGCGCGGCGCTGAAGGAGAGCCGCGACTACATCGAGGCGACCTGGATGCACGACGACGCGCCGATGATGTACAGCTTCAATACCGGCGTCGGCCTGCTGAAGGACACGCGCGTCAAGGTCGAGCAGATCGGCCTGTTCCAGTCGCAGATGATCAAGGCGCACGCGGCCGGCCTCGGCGAGCCGTTTTCCGAGGAAGTCAGCCGCGCCACCATGCTGCTGCGCGCCAACGCGTTCGCCTCCAACTATTCGGCGCCGCGCGTCGAAGTGGTCGATCGCCTGTTGGCCTTCATCAATGCCGGCATCCATCCGCTGATGCCGCAGAAGGGCTCGGTCGGCGCCTCCGGCGACCTGGCGCCGCTGGCCTATCTGGGTGCGGCACTGGCCGGCTTCGACGAAGCCGAGGTGATGTATCAAGGCAAGCGCATGCGCGCGCCGCAGGCGATCGCCGCCGCCGGGCTGGAACCGGTCAAGTTCGAGCTGAAGGCGAAAGATGCGTCGGCCATCATCAATGGCTGCACGGTGTCGCTGGCAGTGGCGGTGCTGGCCGCCGACGACGCCCGCAAGCTGCTGTCCGACGCCTGCGTGTCGCTCGGGCTGACGCTGGAGGCGATGCGCGCCGAAATGTCGGCCTTCGATCCGCGCATCCACCAGGCGCGCCCGCACAAGGGGCAGATCAAGACCGCCGCCATCGTGCGCAAACTCCTGGCCGGCTCGACCCGCGCCACCCACGAAGCGCGCGCGGTGCAGCTGCCGCAGGAAGCGCGCCGCAGCGACATTCCGTACACGCCGCGCATCCAGGACGTGTATTCGCTGCGCTGCGCGCCGCAGGTGTACGGGCCGGTGTTCGACGCGCTCGACTACATCGACACCATCGTCGCCACCGAGATCAACTCCGCCACCGACAATCCGCTGATCTTCGGCAAGGGCGGCGGCGGCTTCGAGATCATTTCCGGCGGCAATTTCCATGGCCAGTACCTGGCGCAGGCGATGGATTTGCTGGCGATGGCGGTGACCGACCTCGGCAGCATCTGCGAGCGCCGCATCGCGCGCCTGATCGACCCGTCGCTTTCGTGGGGGCTGCCGCGCAACCTGATGTCCGGTATCGCCGGCGTCAATACCGGCTACACCGTGGTGCAATGCTCGATGAGCGCGCTGGTGATGGAAAACCGCACGCTGTGCATGCCCGGCAGCGTCGACAGCATCCCGGCCAAGGGCAACAGCGAAGACCACATCTCCAACTCGACCTGGTGCGCGCGCAAGGCCGCCACCGTGATCGCCAACGCGCGCTACATCGTCGGCGTCGAAATGCTGCTGGCGGCGCAGGCGCTGACGATGACCGAGCAGGACTTGCCCGGCTTCGTGCTGGGGCAGGGCACCCAGGCCGCCTACGATGAAATCCGGCGCCAGATTCCGGCCTGCCTGGACGGCGACCGCTGGTTCCATGACGACATCGCCGCGGCACATTCCTTCGTCGCCAGCGGCTCGGTGCGGGCAGCGGTCGAAAAGCAGATCGGCAAGCTGGCCTGAGTCCGCCACCCGGGCCGGCGGCGGCACTCAGGCGGACGTCGAACGGTATTCGCCCGGCGTCCTGCCGGTCCACTTCTTGAAGGCGTGGCGAAAATTGGCGGCATCGGAAAAACCGAGCGCGGCGGCGATGTCCTCGACGCTCATGCGGGTCTTGCGCAGGTAGCCGAGCGCCAGCTGCCGCCGCACGTCGGCCAGGATGGTCTGGTAGGAGACACCCTGTGCCTGCAGCTTGCGGCGCAGCGTGCGTCCGGTCATGTGCAGCTGGCGGGCCACCGCTTCGATCTCGGGGAAGCGGCCAGGACTTTGCATCAGGATGCCGAACACCTGGTTCGCCAGGCCGGAGGATGAGCGCAGTTCGGCCAGCAGCTGGTCGCAGGTCTCGCGCACCAGCGCGGCGGTGATCGGGTTGGCGTAGGTCAGCCTGTGCTGCAGCCAGCCGACATCGAAACGCAATTCGTTGCGCGCCTGGCCGAACTGCGCCGGGCAGCCGAGCAGCGCCTCGTAGCTGGCGGCATGCGCCGGCGCCGGATAGGCCAGGGAAATCGCGCACGGCCGCGCCGTGCCGCCGAGAATGTCGCCGTGCAGCGACAGCTGGGTGCCGAGCTGGAATTCCAGCAGGAAGCGGAACAGTTCGCTGTCGCCGCCCAGCCCGAGAATGTCGGAGAAGGTCCAGACCGCGCTGCCGTCGCTCTCCTCGAACGCCAGGCCGACCAGCGGCGCCGCCAGCGGCCGGTAGCGCAGCGCAAACTCGACCGCGTCGCGCGGCGTCGCGCTGCTCAAGAGCGCATAGCCGTACAGGCCTAGGTGGGTGAGGTGGATGCGCAAGCCGGCGCGCAGGCCCAGCGCCGGATCGGCCGACAGGCGGCGGGCGTTGGCGAATACCGTCAGCAGCTGGCGCGCCGACACGCGGGTGGCGGGATTGCCGACCTGCTGCGGGTCGAGCCCGCTGCCGGCGAGGGCGGCGTCGGCGGCAATCCCTTCCTCCGCCAGGATGTCGAGCAGCAGCGCCACCTTGTGCGGTGGGTCGATCTGGCTATCGAGTGCGGGAAAAACCTGTTCCATGTCGGCGCGCCGTCTCCTAGCATTGCATCGTCTGCCTTCCGCCATTCGGCGGTTTTTTGGCGTCGATACTAGCATGCGTCGGGGCAACGATTGCCGGCCGGCGCCTGTCCGTCCGGCACAGTGATCTGGCCGGAAACAACCTGTCGCGCGCCGCCGGAATTGCCGACAATCGCCGCACAATACCCATACCGATAAGAACGCGGCGATGCCGCGCAAGGAGGAGCCATGGATGCCGTAATGCACATCGACCAGGTGCGGCTGAACTTCAACCCACAGGCGCTGCTGGCGCTCAACCTGGTGCTGGCGTTCGTGATGTTCGGCGTCGCGCTCGACCTGAAGCTCGGCGACTTCAAAAAGGCATTGCAGACGCCCAAGGCGCTGGCGATCGGCCTGTTCGGCCACCACCTGCTGTTTCCGGCCGGTACCTTCCTGCTGATCCTGCTGCTGGAGCCGCTGCCGTCGATCGCGCTCGGCATGCTGCTGGTGTCGTCCTGTCCGGCCGGCCACATCTCCAACTTCTTCACGCAGCGCGCCGGCGGCAATACCGCGCTGTCGGTGTCGATCAGTACGCTGTCAACGGTCGGCGCCATCTTCATGATGCCGCTCAACGTCAGCTTCTGGGCCAGCCTGCATCCCGGCATGCGGGCGATCATGCAGGATTTTTCGCTCGATCCGTGGTCGATGCTGATCGACGTCGGCCTGCTGCTGGGCGTGCCGCTGGTTCTGGGCCTGACGATCTCGCATCGCTATCCGGCGCTGGCGGCGCGTGCGCTGAAGCCGATGCGGCTGATTTCGCTCATCATCTTCGGCCTGTTCGTGTCGGGCGCGCTGGCCGCCAACTGGAATTTCTTCCTGCGCTATGGCGCGATGGTGGTTGGCGTGGTGTTCATCCACAACGCCTGCGCGCTGGCTTGCGGCTACTGGCTGGCGCGCATCACCGGCTTGCCGGAGCGCGACCGGCGCGCGGTCGCGTTCGAAACCGGGATCCAGAATTCCGGCCTTGGCCTGGTGCTGATCTTCAGCTTCTTCGGCGGCCTGGGTGGCATGGCGATCGTCACCGCCTGGTGGGGCATCTGGCATATCTTTGCCGGCATGGCCTTGTCCACCTGGTGGATGAAGCGCTCGCCGGCTGCGGCGGAAGGCATCGCATGAACGGCCGCAGGGTTCTGGTCACGGGTGCCGGCGGCTACCTCGGCCGGCAACTGGTGGTGGCACTGGCGACGCGGCTGGAACAAGGGAGCATCGGCGTCGTGGTTGCCTCCGATGTGCGCGAAACGCCGGCCGAACTGCGCTGCCCCGGCGTCGTCTACCTCACGGCCGATGTCCGCGCCGCGGGGCTGGACGCCACGCTGCGCCGCCACGCGATCGATACCGTGGTCCACCTGGCATCGATCGTCACGCCGGGGCGCCGCAGCGACCGTGCCTTCGAATACAGCGTCGATGTCGACGGCACGCGCAACGTGCTGCAAGCCTGCGTCGCCGCCGGTGTGGGGCATATCGTCGTCTCCTCCAGCGGCGCCGCCTATGGCTACCATGCCGACAATCCGGCCTGGCTCTCCGAAACCGATCCGGTGCGCGGCAACCAGGCCTTCGCCTATTCCTGGCACAAGCGCCTAGTCGAGGAAATGCTGGCCGAATACCGCCTCGCCGAGCCGCAACTGGCGCAAACCATTTTCCGCATCGGCACCATCCTCGGCGCGTCGGTTCGCAACCAGATCACCGACCTGTTCGAAAAGCCGCGCCTGATCGCGATTCGCGGATCCGACAGCCCGTTCGTCTTCATCTGGGATCAGGACGTGGTCGGCGCCTTCCTGCATGCGATCGAGGGTGGGCGGAGCGGCATCTACAACCTGGCCGGCGACGGTGCTCTGACGATCGCCGAACTGAGCCGGCGCCTGGGCAAGCCGGTGGCGTTTCTGCCGGCCGGCCTGCTGCGGCTGGCCTTGCGCTGGCTGAAGGCGCTCGGCTTGACGCAATACGGGCCGGAGCAGCTCGATTTCCTGCGCTATCGGCCGGTGCTCGACAACCGCCGGCTGAAGGAAGAGTTCGGCTACACGCCGGTCAAGACCTCGGCCGAGGTGTTCGACTTCTGGCTGGGGCAGCGCGCCGGCAGGCAATAAACCGGAAGGAGCCAGTATGCAAGGACACCCGTATCGACTGCCGCTGCGGCTGGCGCTGGGCGCAGTTGCCGCCATCTCCGCCGCTCTCGGCCACGCGGCCGAGGTCACGGTCACCGATTCCTCCGGGCAGGCGCTGGCGGCGGTGATGGTGACGCAGACGCTGGCGCAGCCGAATCCGCCCGATACCTCGGACGGCGGCTACCAGCAGCCGGGCAGGGCGCATCGCGCCGATACCGAACACAGCGCGTTCACTGACACCGCCGGCCGGGCACGACTGCCGCAGCGCGAAGGCGCTACCGTCTATCGCTTGCGCAAGCCCGGCTATCAGGACCGGATCGTCAATGCGGCGGCCGGCCAGGCCGCGCTCAAGGCGACGCTGCAACCGGAAACTGATCCGGCCAGGCTGGCCGCGGCGCGGCCGGCCAGCAGCTGGCTCGGCGCGCTGGATGTCGGCACCGTGGACGCCAAGCGGCATTTCCAGATGCAATGCGGCTTTTGCCACCAGCAGGGTAATCCGATGACGCGACGCGAGCGCTCCCCCGAGGATTGGCAGAACGTGATCGACCGCATGGTGCGCTACGGCTCGCGGCTGCCGAGCGATTTGCAGAAATCGCTGCCGGAAAAACTCGCGGCCGGTTACCGCCGGCTGCGCGACAATCCGGCGCTGGTGCAGGGCGGTGTCGACTGGGACGGCAGCCTGGCGCAGGTGAAGATCACCGAGTGGCCGCTCGGCGACGCCATGTCGCAGACGCACGACATGCTGATCGCTTCCAACCGGCTGGTGTACGTGGCCGACAACATCCAGGACCGGCTGTACGAAGTCGATCCGCGCACCAACGCCGTCACCGTCTACAAGATTCCGCACAGGGAAGGGGATTCGCCGGGCGGCCTGATTTCCGGCCGACTGAAGGATTTTCCGCGCCACGACAGCACCTCCAATGCCCACTCGCTGGCGCAGTCGCCGCGCGACGGCCACATCTTCATCACGCCTTCGGCGCAGCGGCGGCTGGTCGAGTTCGATCCGCAGACCAAGGCGTTCACGCTGCACGAGATCGGCGCCGGCTTCTATCCGCACACGATCCGCGTCGATGCCGAGGATCGGGTGTGGTTCACGCTGGCGCTGTCCAACCAGGTGGCGCAGTTCGACCGCAAGAGCGGGAAATTCACGCTGTACGACCTGCCGGCGCGCAGTTTCAAGGAAAAGCTGATCTCGAAGGGGATCGGTTTGCTGTTCAGGCTGATGAACTGGGGTTTGCCGCTGTCGAACTGGCTGGCCATCGACTGGGAATCCACCGGCGTGCCGCTGGTGTATGGCATCGACGTCACGCCAGACGGCACGGTCTGGTTCGCGCGCCTGCACAGCCGCGAAATCGGCAAGATCGAGCCGGCCAGCGGCCAGATCACGATGATCCAGACGCCATTCCTGGGACCGCGCCGCTTGCGTGCCGATGCCGACGGCAACCTGTGGATCGTCGCCTTCGGCGAATCGAAGATCGCGCGCTACGAGCCGGGCAGCGGCAAGTTCTCGCTGTTCGACCTGCCGGTCGAGCCGAAGGGCAGCGAGACGCCGTATGCGCTGAATGTCGACAAGCAGCGCGGCATCGTCTGGGTCAACGGCAACCAGTCGGACGCGCTGTACGGCTTCGATATCAAATCGGAGCGCTGGCGCACGGTGCCGCTGCCGCGCCGCACGACGTTCACGCGCGACGTCGAGGTCGACGAGGACGGCAGCCTGTACACCGCGAATTCGAATTTCCCGTCGTGGCATATCGAGGACGGCCAGCCGACGCTGATCCGGCTGCAGTTCGAATGAGTGCGCGCACTGGTATCTGCATCTGCATGCAGGCGCGCACCGGAGCGCGCGCATGATGCGGCGTCGCTGGCGCTTTTACCTGTCCTGCCTGCTGGCCTTCACCGGCGGCCACATGATCAACTACTCGGTGATCCTGTACGCGCAGGAGGTGTTGCGCTCGGACCTGTTGGCCGGCATCGGCTTCGGCCTGTGCTTCGGGCCGCCGCTGTTGCTGGGCTGGTACGCCGGCGTGCTGTGCGACCGGCATCGGCCGCTGGCGATCATCTACGGCGCGCAAAGCCTGTTCGTGGCGGCGGCGCTGCTGCTGGGGGCTGCCGAAC
>JBAUJK010000327.1:0-7575 GCA_049683695.1 Burkholderiaceae bacterium | reverse complement strand
GTCGGATTCCGTTTCAATACCACCGTCACGCGGCTGCTGACCGAAGGCGCCGGTTCGTAGACCCGGATCGCCGGCATCGAAATCATCGATCACGAAGGCCGTCACCAGGTGCTGAAGGCGGATGCCTTCGTGATGGCGCTCGGCAGTTTTTCGGTACCGCTGCTGGCACCGCTCGGCATCCACCTGATGGTGTATCCGGGCAAGGGCTATTCGGCCACCTATCCGATCATCAACCCGGACGCGACGCCGACCGCTTCCCTGACCGACGACGGCTACAAACTGGTGTTTTCGCGCATCGGCGATCGCCTGCGCGTGGCCGGCACCTGTGAGCTCAACGGCTACACGCGCGACCTGAACAGCACCCGCTGCGAAGCGCTGACGCGCCGCACGCAGGAGCTGTTCCCCGATGCCTGCGACTACGGCAATCCGATCTACTGGACCGGGTTGCGCCCGCTGACACCGTCCAACGTGCCGTACGTCGGCAAGACCAAGTTCGGCAACCTCTACCTGAACACCGGCCACGGCACGCTCGGCTGGACCATGGGCTGCGGCTCGGGCCGGGCGATCGCGGAAATCATTTCCGGTCGTCAGCCGGAAGTCGATTTCGCCTTCACCGGCATGCCGCGCCGCTCGCCTGCGCCACGGCTGACGCAGGCGATTGAAGCCTGAACGGCTGGCCAGCACGCCCATCATTTCATCGCACGTGCTTCATTTTGACGCGCCGCACGGCCCTATGGCTGCGCGGCGCGTTTGTCATGGCGGCATGTCATCGCGGCGCCGATGGCAGCGTTATATATGGTTAGTAGCGACCGTCAGCGGGGAAGACGTACCGACAACTCGGCCGCCTTTTCGTCGAAGGTGATGCGGGTGGCGAACTTGGCGCGCTTCATCGGAAAGCGCGACTGGAAATGCCGCACATTGCCGGAGCCCGAGATCGCGCGCCGCACGAATTGGTAGTAGGCGTCCATGTCGAGCACATGAGCAATCACGAAATAGTCATAGTCGCCGGAGACGAAATAGCATTGCATGACTTCCGGCTCCCGGTTCATGCGCTGTTCGAATGCCTGCATCTGCTCGTCGGACTGGTTATTGAGCGAAATTTCGAGGAAGGCCAGCATGCCGTACCCGAGTGCGAATGGGTCGACCAGGGCGACATCGGCGCTGATGACGCCCGCCTGCCGCAGTTCGCGCACCCGGCGCAGGCAGGTCGGCTGCGAAATATGGACCTTGTCCGCCAGTATCCTGGTCGGCGTCTGATTGTCCTGCTGCAGGAGATTCAGCAGCTTGCGATCGACCTTGTCGAGGGTATGGAAATTGGGCATATAAAAGTTGTTCAATGTTCAAAAAACCGGAGAAAAACTCTTTGCGAACCGTTTTTTCTGTTGTACCGTCTGCTTGTTCAGAAATCTGAATAAGTTAGTGTTGCAGTAACTTTGTTACATATCAATCCTTAGGAGGAAATCCATGCAGTTCAATACCAAATTGATTCCGCTGGTGGGCGCGATCGCCTTCGCGCTGGCCGGTGCCGCATCGGCGCAGGAGCAAGTGGTCAAGATCGGCCATGTCGGTCCGCTGTCCGGTGCCATCGCCCACCTCGGCAAGGATAATGAAAACGGTTCGCGCATGGCGATCGACGAGCTGAACGAAAAAGGTGTCACCATCGGCGGCAAGAAGATCAAATTTGAACTGATCGGCGAAGACGACGCCGCCGATCCGAAGCAAGGCACCGCCGCCGCCCAGAAGCTGGTCGACGCCGGCGTCAAGGGCGTGATCGGCCACCTGAACTCGGGCACCACGATCCCGGCCTCGAAGATCTACTACGATGCCGGCATTCCGCAGATCTCGGCTTCGGCGACCAACCCGAAATACACGCAGCAGGGCTTCAACACCGCCTTCCGCGTGGTGGCCAACGACGGCCAGCTCGGCGGCACGCTGGGCCGCTACGCGGTGCAGATCCTGAAGGCGAAGAATATCGCCGTGATCGACGACCGCACCGCCTACGGCCAGGGCGTCGCTGAAGAGTTCACCAAGGGTGCCAAGGCCAAGGGCGCGCAGATCGTGTCGCAGCAGTTCACCAACGACAAGGCGACCGACTTCAACGCGATCCTGACCGCGATCAAGGCCAAGAACCCCGACGTCATCTTCTTCGGCGGCATGGACGCGGTCGGCGGCCCGATGCTGCGCCAGATGAAGCAGCTCGGCATCAAGGCCAAGTTCATGGGCGGCGACGGCATCTGCACCGAGCAGCTGCCGACCCTGGCCGGCGACGGCATCGGCAACGACCAGGTGGTGTGCGCCGAAGCCGGCGGCGTGGTCGAAGCGGACAAGAAGGGCCTGGAAGACTTCAAGGCACGCTACGAAAAGAAATTCGGCACCAACGTGAAGCTGTATGCGCCGTACACCTACGACGCCACGATGGTGATGGTCGAAGCGATGAAGAAGGCCAACTCGGTCGAACCCAAGCAGTACCTGCCGGAACTGGCCAAGATCCACTACAAGGGCGTGACCGGTCCGATCGAGTTCGACAAGAAGGGCGACATGAAGGAAGGCACGCTGACGCTGTACACCTACCGCGACGGCAAGCGCCAAGTGATTGCAGTCACCAAGTAATCGGCACCCGCGCTATCGCTACAGGACGCCCGGTCTTCGGACCGGGCGTTTTTTTATGCGCGGCGGATTTTCTCACCCGTCCGCGTCTGTCATCGCATTCGCCATCGCCATCCTTTCCGGGCAAGGCCGGCCAATAAAAAAGCGCCCTCACGGGGCGCTGCCTGATCCGGCCGAAGGTCCTGCCGTTGGTGTTACTTCAGCGACAGAATCCACTTGACCAGCGTATGCGCTTCGGCTTCGCTGACCTGGGTGTTGGCCGGCATTGGTACCGGGCCCCAGACTCCGCTGCTGCCCTTCAGCACTGCCTGTACAAGTTGATCTTCCGCGCCCTTCTTGCCGGCGAACTTTGCCGCGACATCCTTGAATGCCGGTCCGACCACCTTCTTGTCGACCGAATGGCAGGCCAGGCAGTTCTTCGATTTTGCCAGGTCGGCATTCGCCAACGCCGAACCGGAAGCCAAGGCCGTTACAACCAATGCAACCCATACAGAACGTTTCATCGTTTTCTCCAAAAAGACAACTCGACCATTTTACTGCAGTTCAATTTCGCCGGGTCCTTTCGACATAACGCCGGCGCGTGCCGCCGGTTGACCGGCTTGCCGTTTCCCCATATTCTGCCGGCAAAGGAGTTCCCCATGCCGCTGATTCTCGCCATTGTCGTGCTTGCCGCGCTGCGCTATTTCGAACTCGGGCCGTTCGCCGCCATGTCGTGGTGGTGGATCGCGGCGCTGATGGCACTGGCTTTCCTGTGGTTCGAATTCGGCGAACGGCTGCTCGGCATGGACAAGCGCCGCGCCCACGAGCAACTGGAAAAAATGCGTTCCGAGCGGGTCAGGAAAACCTTCAACGACCGCCGCGGCAAGCGCTGAACCGGCGTACCGCCCGACCCGTCTTCTCCGCGGCGGCGAATCCAGCCGCTTTCCCTTATCCCGCAACTGGCACAACCATATACTCCAGACATGACCAAGCCATGTCGGGCGTCTTATGGTCGTTCAAGGCGCATACTCCCGCCTTGATGTAAATCAATCGGTTACCGCGCCCTTGCTGGCGGAGGATGCCAGCGCCGCAAACTTGGCCAGCACGCCGCGCGTGTATTTCGGCGCCGGCACTTTCCAGGCGGCGCGGCGGCGCGCGATTTCTTCTTCCGGCACGTTCAGCTGGATCAGCAGCTGGTGGGCATCGATGGTGATCGAATCGCCTTCCCGCACCAGTGCGATGGTGCCACCGGCGTAGGCTTCCGGCGCCACGTGGCCGACCACCATGCCCCAGGTGCCGCCGGAAAAGCGGCCGTCGGTGATCAGGCCGACCGATTCGCCCAGCCCCTTGCCGATCAGCGCCGAGGTCGGCGCCAGCATCTCCGGCATACCGGGCGCGCCCTTCGGCCCAAGGTAGCGCAGCACCAGCACGTCGCCCGGCTTGATCCGGTCGGCCAGAATCGCATCCATCGCCGAATATTCATCGTCGAACACGCGCGCCGGGCCGGTGATGACCGGGTTCTTCAGGCCGGAGATCTTGGCCACGCAGCCTTCCGGCGACAGGTTACCCTTCAGGATCGCCAGATGGCCTTCATCGTAGATCGGCCGGTCGATCGCCCGGATCACCTGCTGGTCGGCGCGCGGCACATCCGGCACCCCGGCCAGTTCCTCGGCCAGCGTGCGGCCGGTAATCGTCATGCAGTCGCCGTGCAGGAGACCGGCGTTCAGCAGGATCTTCATCACCTGCGGGATGCCGCCGGCGGCGTGCAGATCGGTGGCGACGAAGCGGCCGGACGGCTTCAAGTCGCAGATCACCGGCACCTTGCGCCTCATCCGCTCGAAATCGTCGAGCGTCCACTCGACTTCGGCGGCGTGCGCGATCGCCAGGTAGTGCAGCACCGCATTGGTCGAGCCGCCGGTGGCCATGATCACCGCCACCGCGTTTTCGATCGATTTGCGGGTGATGATGTCGCGCGGTTTCAGGTCGCGCTTGACCGCTTCCACCAGGACGCGCGCCGACTGCGCCGCCGAGCCGACCTTTTCGTCGTCCGGGTTGGCCATGGTCGACGAATACAACAGCGACATGCCGAGCGCCTCGAACGACGACGACATGGTGTTGGCGGTGTACATGCCGCCGCACGAGCCGCTTGAGGGACAGGCGTTGCGCTCGATGCCGTCGAAGTCTTCCTTCGACATGCGGCCGGCGGAAAATTCGCCAACCGCCTCGAACGCCGAAACGATGGTCAGATCCTTGCCCTTCCAGTGGCCCGGCTTGATGGTGCCACCGTAGACGTAGATGCTGGGGACGTTGGTGCGCGCCATCGCGATCATGCCGCCCGGCATGTTCTTGTCGCAGCCGCCGATCACGACGACTCCGTCCATCCACTGGCCGTTGACCGCGGTTTCTATGCAGTCGGCGATCACTTCGCGCGAAATCAGCGAATATTTCATGCCTTCGGTGCCCATCGACATGCCGTCGGAAATCGTCGGCGTGCCGAACACCTGCGGATTGGCGCCGGCTTCCTTGACGGCGGCAATCGCGATGTCGGCCAGTTTCTGCAGGCCGGAGTTGCACGGCGTGATGGTCGAATGGCCGTTGGCGATGCCGATCATCGGCTTGTCGAAGTCGGACGCCTCATAACCGAGCGCGTAGTACATCGCGCGATTCGGGCTGCGGGCAACGCCCTGGGTGATGTTCCTGGATCGGCGGTTGTAAGCCATGATGCCCCTCCTTGACCGTGGTTTAACCTCGATAATATAAAAAAGCCGGCATTGCCGGCTTTTATTGCACACTCACGCTAGCGCTTCAGCTGCGCGATATCGCGCACGGCGCCGCGGTCGGCCGAGGTTGCCAAGGCCGCGTAGGCTTGCAGCGCCTGCGACACGACCCGCTGCCTGCCGACCGGCTTCCAGGCTGCCGCGCCCTTGGCTTCCATTGCCGCCCGGCGCTGTTGCAAGGTCTCGGCATCGACCGCCAGGTGGATGCGGCGCTCGGGAATATCGATCTCGATTTTGTCGCCCTCTTCCACCAGGCCGATGGCGCCGCCTTCCGCCGCCTCCGGCGACGCATGGCCGATCACCAGGCCCGACGAGCCGCCCGAAAAACGGCCATCGGTAAACAAGGCGCAGGCTTTGCCCAGCCCCTTGGATTTCAGGTAGGACGTGGGATACAGCATTTCCTGCATGCCGGGACCGCCTTTCGGCCCTTCGTAGCGGATGATGACCACGTCACCCTCTTTGACCTGGTCGCCTAGGATCGCTTCGACCGCATCGTCCTGGCTCTCGTAGACGCGCGCGCGGCCGGCGAATTTCAGGATGCTGTCGTCGACGCCGGCCGTCTTCACGATGCAGCCCTTCTCGGCGATATTGCCGTACAAGACCGCCAGGCCGCCATCCTGGGAATAGGCATGGGCCTTGTCGCGGATGCAGCCGGCGGCGCGGTCGGTATCGAGCCTGTCGAAACGCTTGTCTTGCGAGAAGGCCGTCTGGGTCGGCACGCCGCCCGGCGCCGCGCTGAAGAACTTCCATACCTCTTCGTTCCTGGTGCGCATGACGTCGTTGTTTTCGATCGCTGCGCCCAGCGTCTTGCTGTGCACGGTCGACACGCTGGTGTCGAGCAGGCCGGCGCGATCGAGCTCGCCGAGGATGCCCATGATGCCGCCGGCGCGATGCACGTCTTCGATGTGGTATTGCTGGGTGGCCGGTGCCACCTTGCACAGGCAGGGCACCTTGCGCGAAATGCGGTCGATGTCGGCCATGGTGAAATCGGTGCCGGCTTCCTGCGCGGCAGCGAGCAGGTGCAATACGGTATTGGTCGACCCGCCCATCGAGACGTCGAGCGCCATCGCGTTTTCGAATGCCTGCTTGGTCGCGATCGAGCGCGGCAGCACCGAGGCATCCTCCTGCTCGTAGTAGCGCTTGCACAGCTCGACCACCAGCCGGCCGGCGCGCAGGAACAGGGCCTTGCGGTCGGCGTGCGTCGCGACCACGGTGCCGTTGCCGGGCAAGGACAGACCGAGCGCTTCGGTCAGGCAGTTCATCGAGTTGGCGGTAAACATGCCGGAGCAAGAGCCGCAGGTAGGGCAAGCCGAGCGCTCGATGTCGGCCACCTGGGCATCGGACACCTTCGGGTCGCCGGCCTGGATCATCGCGTCGATCAGGTCGACCTTGATGATTTTCTGCTGGCCTTGCTGCGCGCCGTGCAAGGCTTCGATCACCTTGCCGGCTTCCATCGGGCCGCCGGAAACGAATACCGCCGGAATGTTCAGGCGCATCGCCGCCATCAGCATGCCCGGCGTGATCTTGTCGCAGTTGGAGATGCACACCATCGCATCGGCGCAGTGCGCGTTGACCATGTACTCGACCGAATCGGCGATCAATTCGCGCGAAGGCAGCGAATACAGCATGCCGCCATGCCCCATGGCGATGCCGTCGTCGACGGCGATGGTATTGAATTCCTTGGCCACGCCGCCGGCGGCCTCGATTTCACGCGCTACCATCTGGCCGAGATCCTTCAGGTGAACGTGGCCCGGCACGAATTGCGTGAAGGAATTGCCGACGGCAGTGATCGGCTTTTCCAAGTCGCCATCCTTCATGCCGGTGGCGCGCCACAAGGCGCGTGCGCCGGCCATGTTGCGGCCGTGGGTGGTGGTGCGGGAACGGTATTGCGGCATAGGACTAAACTCCGGCTGGATCTATTTCCCTAGGGGAATTTGCGTAAAAACACTAGATTGCCTTGCCCCTAACCCGGTGTCAAATATATGATTTCGTTGCCATTGATATGATTCTCGTATGAATAATATCGACTTGCGACAGTTGCGCTATTTCGTCGCCGTGGCCGAGGAGATGCATTTCGGCCGCGCCGCCGCGCGCCTGCACATGACGCAACCGCCGCTGTCGCAATCCATCCAGGCGCTGGAAGCGGCGCTCGGCACGCCGCTCTTCGACCGCAGCGCGCGCAGCGTGGCGTTGACGGCGGCCGGCGCCGCCC
>JBAUJK010000326.1:0-6723 GCA_049683695.1 Burkholderiaceae bacterium | reverse complement strand
GGCCGCCGCCGTCGGCAGCGGCGAGCCGGCGTTCGGCAGCTTCAGCTGGGCCGCGGCCTGCGGCGCGGCGGCGGCGAGAAGCCAGGTCAGCAGCGCGGCCGGCAACGTCGCCAGGCCGGCGCGGTGGAACGGGTTGCGCGGCATACGCGGGAGAAAGGAAGCGTTCATGGATATCTTGCGAATCGGTAAGGGATCGGAACGGCGGCCGGGACTACTGGTTGATCATCTGGTAACCGGGCACGTTGGCGCGAATGGCATTGATCGGATTGGAGCCCAGTTTGGACAATCCATTCAATTCTAGCTGGATAAAAATTGCCGACGTGGCTTTTTCGGCAGCGGTCGGGATGCGCTGCGCCACCACCCGGAAAATCCAGCAGTCGGCCTTGTACTCCATGCCGAGCAAGCCTTCGGCCACCCTCTTGTCCGGCAGCGAATAGTTGATGCGGCCGACCGCATACCAGCGCTGCGCGATCGGCCACTGGCCGGAGACGTCGAACTGCTTCAGTTCGTTCAGCGGATTGAGCACATCCGAGCCCGGCTTGTCGCGCCGGTATTGCAGGTTCAGCACCTTCTTCGGCGCCGGCTCCCAGCGCATTGCGTAGTTGCTGCGCGTGCTCTGGCGCAACGTCTGGCTGTACTGCAGGTTGCCGTCGACGGTGATGGTCGGCGTCAGCTTGCCGGTGGCGGCCAGCAACAGGTCGGAGCGGCTTTCGTTGGTTTCGCCGGGCAGCACCACGCGCTGGTCGGAAAACGAAAAGCGCTGGCCGATCGCCAGCCGCATCCGCTCGGCGCCGTCGGGGTCGATATAGCGCGTCACCAGCGCCGCGGTCAGCTGGTTGGCGTCGCCGATCAGGTCGTGGCCGGCATAGCGGTTTTCCGAAAACAGCTGGGTGAAGTTGAGGTCGGCCAGCGCGGTATCGAAGATCGGGAACCGGCTCTGGTCGCGGAATGGCGTGTTCACGTAAAACAGGCGCGGCTCCAGCGTCTGCGTGACCGGCCGGCCGAAGAAGGTGGTGTCGCGCTCGAACACCAGGCCGCCGTCGAGCGAAAAGGTCGGCACCGTGCGCGACAGGCTGGTCGGCGCGCCCGGTGCGACTTTATCGAGCCGGTAAGTAGTGGCGTCGAACGACAGCTTGGGCGTCAGGAAATATCCGGGACGGATGATCGGATACGAAATGCGCGGATTGAAATAGGCGCGGTCGCCGCGCACCAGGTCCGGATGCCAGAAGCGCGTAAAGTCGGATTCGACGCTCCAGTCGAAGCCATTCACGTCCAGCCGCGAGGTGGTGAAGGTGACCTGCGGCAACCGGTCGTATGGACGGGCAATGGTCGGCGCGCCGTTGACGTAATCCTGCAGCACCTGGTAGTTCGACGCGCGCGCGGTCAGGTTGCCGAACCAGCCGCCGTAGTTCAGGCTGAGGTCGCGCAATAGCAGCCGCTGGGTGCTGGCGGTCAACGTGCTGGCGAAGTCGCTCGGATAGTTGTCGTCGGAAGCGGCGTTGATGTTCCAGTTCAGGCCGAGTCCCGGCGCCAGCACCTGGTTGTGCACCGAGGTGATCGCATAGCGGTCGGTATTGGTGACACGGTCGTGCGCCAGCGCCTCGACCGTGGTCTGGCCGGAATACGAGGCGCCCAGGTAGCGCGCCTCGGCGCCCAGTTGCAGCCCGCGGCGCGCGATCAGCTTCGGATACAGCGTCAGGTCGCGATTCGGCGCGATGTTGAAATAGTACGGCAGCATCAGTTCCAGGCCGCCGGTGCTGGTGGTGCCGAAGGTCGGCGGCAGCACGCCGGACTTGCGCGCGTCCGACATCGGGAACGACATCGCCGGCGTGCCGAGGATCGGCACACCCTTGAAATAGACGATGCTCTTGGTCGCGGTGCCGAGGTCGCGGCCGCGATCCAGCCGCAGCGTGTCGGCCTTCAGGTACCAGTCCGGATCCGGCCCCTCGCAGGTGCTGTAGGTGCCCTCGGACACGCGGGCAACGTCGCGCGATTCGAAATCGACACGCTCGGCGGCGCCACGCGCATTGTTCTGCTGCAACTCATAGGTCGGGTGCAGCACGTAGCCGGCGCCCGATTCCAGGTTCAGCCGCAGTTCGTCGCCGGTGTAGCGGTCGCCATAGCGCCGCATGCGGATGTCGCCGCTGGCCTCGACCTCGTCCTCGACGATATGGTAGGTACCTTCGTCGGCATTGACGGTGGTGGCGCCGCGCACGATCTCGACGTCGTGGCGCGCATGCACCTCGCGGTCGGGACGGCCGGTCAGCTCCTCGGCGCGCACCGTGATCGGCGCGTTCTGGTCGTCGCCGCGCGCCTGCGCCGCAGCACCGCCCGGCCACGCGATCGCGGCCAGCGCGCTGGTCAGGCAAAGCAAGGGTGGCAGTGTGGCAAGCGGGCGGAACCGGGTCATGAAAAGAGGCGGTCGACGGCCAAGGCAGGCGATTTTGGAACGAATCCCTTATTATATGGGAAGTATCCGTTCCGACCGGATTCCCGGCCCGCTCCCCGCCCCTGCTGTCTTCCGATGCCCTCCGACACTCCTTCTTCCGCTTCCCCATCCACCGATGTCCGCCTGCTGCAGCTGCGTGACTGGCTGGCTGCGCTGCCGGCCGCGCAACTGCGCCTGGACACGCTGCGGCCGGCCTCGGCCGACGCTAGCTTCCGCCGCTATTTCCGCCTCGACACCGAGAATGGCGGCACGCTGATCGCGATGGATGCGCCGCCGCCGCAGGAAGACGTGCGGCCGTTCCTGCGGGTGGCGGCGCTGCTGGCGGAAACCGGGGTGTCGGTGCCGCGCGTGCTGGCCGAGGATGCGGCGCAGGGCTTCCTGCTGCTGACCGATCTCGGCTCGACCACCTATCTGCAGCAGCTGAATCCCGACAGCGCGCACCGGCTGTATCTGGATGCGATCGATGCGCTGGTGCAGATGCAGATGCATAGCCGGCCCAGCGTGTTGCCGGAATACGACCGCGCGCTGCTGGCGCGCGAGCTGGCGCTGTTTCCGGACTGGTACGTCGGCAAGCACCTGGGGCTGACGCTGGATGAGCAGCAGACCAAGCAGCTGCAGCAGGTGTTCGATGCATTGCTGGCCAACAATCTGGCGCAGCCGCAGGTCTACGTCCACCGCGACTATCATTCGCGCAACCTGATGGTGCTGGCCGGCGAGCATGCGGGCAATCCCGGCATCCTGGATTTCCAGGACGCGGTATACGGCCCGATCACCTACGACCTGGTGTCATTGCTGCGCGACGCCTACATCCGCTGGGACGAGGAAATGGTGCTGGACTGGGCGATCCGCTACTGGGAGCGCGCGCGCCGCGCCGGGCTGCCGGTCAATCCGGACATCGATGCCTTTTACCGCGATTTCGAATTCATGGGCCTGCAGCGCCACCTGAAGGTGCTCGGCATCTTCGCCCGGCTGTATCACCGCGACGGCAAGGATGCCTACCTGAAGGACATGCCGCTGGTGATGGAATACACGCGCAAGACCGCGCACCGCTACGGCGCGCTGCAGCCGCTGTTGCGCCTGCTGGACCTGCTGGAAGAGCGCGCACCGCAGTTTGGCTACACGTTTTAAGGGAGTATGCCGAAAAACAGGCTTATCCCGGAAGCGTGACGTCCGATTTTTAAAATACCCGTGCCAGTATCATAAAGCGATGAAAGCAATGATCTTCGCCGCCGGCCGCGGCGAGCGGCTGCGGCCGTTGACCGACACCTGCCCCAAGCCCTTGCTGACCGTGCGCGGGCGGCCGCTGATCGTCTGGCACATCGGCAACCTGGTGCGCGCCGGCATCACCGAGATCGTCATCAACCACGCCCACCTCGGCCACCTGATCGAGGAAGCGCTCGGCGACGGCAGCCGCTATGGCGCGTCGATCGCCTATTCGGCCGAAGGCACGGCGCTGGAAACCGCCGGCGGCGTCGCCCGCGCCCGACACCTGCTGGGCGAGGAGCCATTCGTCGCCATCGCGGCCGACGTCTGGTGCCCGCACTTCGACTTCGGGCAGGTCAAGGACGTGCTGCAGGATCGCGACCCGTGGGGCAATCCGCATCCGCCCGAACGGCGCGACGTTGCCTGGCTGTACCTGGTCAAGAATCCGGCCCACCACCCGGACGGCGACTTCGCGCTGCACAGCTTCGCCATCGCCAACGAGGCAGCGGCCGGCGAAGCGCGCTACACCTTTTCCGGCATCGGCGTCTATCGGCCGCAGATGTTCGACGCCATCGCCGCCGGCGAATCGGCCAGGCTGGCGCCGCTGCTGCGCGAATACGCGGCGCGCGGCCAGGTCGGTGGCGAGCTTTACCGCGGCGACTGGACCGACGTCGGCACTCCCGAACGGCTGGCGCAACTGAACGCGCCGCTGATCCACCCATGAGGAATCCCGAATGAAATCGTATGCGAGCCGGCGCGCCGCGCTGATGGCGCAGATGCGCGCCAAGGGTGGCGGCGTCGCCATCATCCCGACCGCGCCGGAAGTGATGCGCAACCGCGACGCCGACTATCCGTACCGGCACGACAGCTATTTCTACTACCTGTCCGGCTTCACCGAGCCGGAAGCGGTGCTGGTGCTGGTGGCCGGCGCCGACGGCGACGAGCGCAGCATCCTGTTCTGCCGCGCCAAGGATCCGGAGCGCGAGATCTGGGACGGCTACCGCCACGGCCCGCAAGCCGCGCGCGAACAGTTCGGCCTCGATGCTGCCCACGCGATCGATGCACTGGATACCGAGATGCCGCAGCTGCTGGCCAACGCGCCGGCGCTGTTCTATACGCTCGGCGGCCATCCCGGCCTCGACGCCCGCGTCCAGTCCTGGCTGCAGGCGGTGCGTCAGCAGGCGCGCGCCGGCGTCATCGCGCCGTCCGCGGTACACGACGTGCAGATGCTGCTGGATGAAATGCGGCTGTTCAAGGATGCCGGCGAAATCGCGCTGATGAAGCGCGCCGCCGCCATTTCCGGCCATGCGCACCGGCGCGCGATGCGCGCGGCGCGCCCGGGCCTGCGCGAATACCAGCTGGAAGCCGAACTGCTGCACGAATTCCGCTACCACGGCTCGCAATATCCGGCCTACGGCTCGATCGTCGCCGCCGGCGCCAACGCCTGCGTGCTGCACTACCGCGCCGGCGACGCCGAACTGAAGGACGGCGAACTGGTGCTGATCGACGCCGGCTGCGAACTCGATGGCTACGCTTCCGATATCACCCGCACCTTCCCGGCCAACGGCCGCTTCAGCGGCGCCCAACGTGCGCTGTACGAGATCGTGCTGGCGGCGCAGGCGGCGGCGATCGGCGAAACCCGCCCCGGGTGCGGCTTCATGGCCGGCCACGACGCCGCCGTGCGCGTGCTGGCGCAGGGCATGCTCGACACCGGACTCCTGGATGCCGACAAGGTCGGCACGCTCGACGACGTGCTGGAGAAAGGCGCCTACCGCCAGTTCTACATGCACCGCACCGGCCACTGGCTCGGCATGGACGTGCACGACGTCGGCGAATATCGCGACGCCGCCGCCGACGGCGCCGAAAAGCCGTGGCGCGCGCTGCAGCCCGGCATGGTGCTGACGGTCGAGCCGGGCATCTACGTGCGGCCGGCCGAAGGCGTGCCGGAACAGTACTGGAACATCGGCATCCGCATCGAGGACGACGCCGTGGTCACTGCCGACGGCTGCGAGATCATCACCGGCGACGCACCGCGCAGCGTGGCCGACATCGAAGCGGTGATGCGCGGATGAGCCTGCGTCCCGGCCGCCGATGAGCACCACCGACTACGACGTCGCCATCTGCGGTGCCGGCCCGGTCGGCCTGTGCCTGGCCGCACTGCTGGTACGGCACGGCATGGCGCCGGCGCGCATCGCGCTGATCGACGCCCGCACGCTGGAACAGGCCGAGCGCGACCCGCGCTCGATCGCGCTGTCCTACGGCAGCCGGCAAATCCTGGAAACGGTCGGCGCCTGGCCGCTGCCGGCCACCGCGATCCACCAGATCCACGTGTCGCGCCGCGGCCATTTCGGCCGCACGCTGATCGACCGCGCCGACCACGACGTGCCGGCGCTCGGCTACGTCAGCCGCTACGGCGCGCTGGTGGCGGCGCTGGCCGCCGCGGTCGAGCGCAGCGGCGTTGCGCCATTGCGGCCGCTGCGGATCACCGCCAGCCACGAGGACGAAGCGGCGGTGACGCTGGAACTGGACGGCCGCCCCGACCTTCCGCAAATCACCGCACCGGTCCTGGTGCAGGCCGAAGGCGGCGTGTTTTCCGACCAGGGCGCGCGCGCGCGGCATCACGACTACCGGCAGGTTGCGATCGTCGCCGAGGTGACGGTCGGCGCGCCGCAACCGCAGTGCGCGTTCGAGCGCTTCACCGAGGAAGGGCCGCTGGCACTGCTGCCGCAGCAGGAAGCGCCGGCCGCCGCCGGCAATTACGCGCTGGTCTGGTGCATGCGGCCGGACAGCGCCGAGCGCCTGATGCAGCTACCGGACGCCGCCTTCCTGGAACGGCTCGGCGCCGCCTTCGGCACGCGCCTCGGCCACATGACCGGCATCGGCCGGCGCAATGCCTACCCGCTCGGCCTGAACGCGCAGCCGGCCGTCACCGCGCGCACGGTGGCGATCGGCAATGCCGCGCAAACCCTGCACCCGGTCGCCGGCCAGGGCCTGAACCTCGGACTGCGCGACGCCGCCGTGCTGGCGCGGCTGCTGGCGCCGCCGGCAACGCCGGACGCGCTGCGCGCATT
>JBAUJK010000325.1:0-3328 GCA_049683695.1 Burkholderiaceae bacterium | reverse complement strand
GCGCACTGTCGCGCCGCCGGCCCGCCGGGGTGCCGCTCCCCCGCGGCGTCACCCCATGTGCAGGCCGCCATTCAACGAGAAGTCGGAGCCGGTCGCATAGCCGCCCTCGTCGGATGCGATCCAGGCGACGATCGACGCGATCTCCTCCGGCTCGCCCAGGCGCCTGACCGGAATGCCGGCGACGATCTTCTCCAGTACCTCCGGCCGGATCGCGCGCACCATGTCGGTGCCGATGTAGCCCGGCGACACGGTATTGACGGTCACGCCCTTGGTCGCCACTTCCTGCGCCAGCGCCATCGTGAAGCCGTGGATGCCGGCCTTCGCGGTCGAGTAGTTGGTCTGCCCGAACTGGCCCTTCTGGCCGTTGACCGACGAGATGTTGATGACCCGGCCCCAGCCGCGGTCGACCATGCCGTCGATCACCTGCTTGGTGACGTTGAACAGCGAATTCAGGTTGGTGTCGATCACCGCGCTCCAGTCTTCCTTGCTCATCCTGCGGAACTGGCCGTCGCGCGTGATGCCGGCATTGTTGACCAGCACGTCGACCTGGCCAATCTCCGCCTTCACCTTTTCGAATGCGGCTGCGGTGGAATCCCAATCTGAAACATTGCCTTCGGATGCATGGATGTCCAGCCCCTCGGCCCGCATATCGGCCAGCCACTTGTCCTTGCGCTGGGAGTTCGGACCGCAGCCGGCGACCACGGTATAGCCTTCGTTGCACAGGCGGCGGCAGATCGCCGTTCCTATGCCGCCCATCCCACCCGTTACATACGCGATACGTTTTGCCATGCTCGTCTCCTTTTCAATGATGGAATGATGACGCGTGTATTTCAGTCTGCCCGCACCCGGACGTAGCGCCCGGGCGCCGGCTCGATCGGCTTGTACACGGCACTGCCGTAGCGGCGCGGCGCCGCCACCTGCACGCCGCCGTGCTCGGCCAGGAAAGCCGACCACTCCGGCCACCAGCTGCCGGGATGTTCCTGCGCGCTGCGCAGCCAGTCGGCGGCGCTGACGGCGATGCGGTCGGCGCGCCAGTAGCTGCGCTTGTTCTTGGCCGGCGAATTGATGACGCCGGCGACGTGGCCGGAAGCGCCCAGCACGAAGCGGTTACGGTTCGGCTTTTTCGGATTCAGCAGCGCCGCCGACGCGTACGCCGCTTCCCACGGCACGATGTGATCGTCGCGCGAACCATACAGGAAGGTCGGCGCATTGATCTTGCCGAGATCGACCGGCTGTCCGCGCACCGTCAGCCGGCCCGGATCCTTCAGCGCGTTTTCGAGGTACATGTGGCGCAGGTAGTAGCAGAACATCGGTCCCGGCAGGTTGGTGCTGTCGGCGTTCCAGTACAACAGGTCGAAGGGACGCGGCTCCTCGCCCTTCAGGTAGTTCGATTCGACGTAGTTCCAGACCAGGTCGTTTGGCCGCAAGCTGGAGAACGATGCGGCGAAATCGCGCCCCGGCATCAGGCCTCCTTGGCCGATGGCCCGCTCGCGCATCGCTACCTGCATCTCGTCAATATAGACCTCCAGCACGCCAGGATCGGAAAAATCCAGCAGCGTGGTGAGCAGAGTCAAGCTGGCCAGCGGCTTTTCGCCGCGCCCATACAGGACCGCCAGCGCCGCCGACAGCAGCGTGCCGCCGACGCAGAAGCCGAGCGCATTGATCTGCGGCTGACCGCTGATTTCCTGCACTACCTTGATCGCGCGGACCACCGCGTCCTCGATGTAGTCATCCCAGCCGAGCTGGCCCAGCGTTTCGTCGGGATTGCGCCAGGACAATAGAAACACCGTGTGGCCCTGCTCGACCGCGTAGCGCACCAGCGAATTTTCCGGCTGCAGGTCGAGCAGATAGAACTTGTTGATGCACGGCGGCACCATCAGCAACGGCCGCTCGTAGACGGTGCGCGTCTGCGGCTTGTACTGGAGCAGTTGAAACAGCGGGTTCTCGAACACCACCGCACCTTCGGTGATGGCGACGCTCTTGCCGACCTCGAACGCCGATTCGTCGGTCTGCGAAATCCGCCCTTTTTGCAGATCGGCAAAAAGCTGCGCCGCGCCCTTGGCCAGGCTGACACCGCCGCTCTCCAGCAGCCTTTGCTGCGCTTCCGGATTGGTGGCGAGGAAATTCGATGGCGAAATCGCATCGGTCATTTGCTGTACGGCAAAGCGAATCTTGCGCTTCACCTTCGGCTCGGCCTGCACCGCATCGGTCAGTTCGCTCAGATAGCGCGTGTTCAGCAGATAGGCGGCGGCGTTGAATGCGAACAGCGGATTGGCGCTCCAGGCCGGCGCCGCGAAGCGCTTGTCGGCCAGCGCCGGCGGCTTCGACTGCAGCATGTCGTGCCACAGTTCGGACAGTTGCCGCATGTAATCCTGCTGCAGCTGCGACACTCGCGCCGGGTCGAGCTTGACGCCGAGCTCCTCCAGCCGGGCGGCGAATCCGGCGCCGTCCGCCAGCGCCGGCGGCTTCACCCAGGCTTGCCAGGCAGCGGGATCGGACAGTTGCGTCAACCAGCGGGCGTAGACATTCTCGGAAGTGGACATGCGCGCATCCTCGTTCTCACGTATGGTTACGGCTTTGCGCGGGGATCGGGCTTGTTATGCATATCGTAGCCATCGCTTGGATATACGTCGTTCTGATGATGGCCATCACCGAGCGCACCGTGGTTGCAGCCATTATGACGTTTTTGCTATACGGTGTGTTGCCCTTGACAATTATTTTGTATCTGGGCGGGACCACGCGCCGCAGGCGCCGCGCCTGGCGCGCGCGGCAGCATGCCGCCGACCTGAAAAGCGCCGCTGACGCCAAGGACAATGCCGCGCCGACGCCGGAAGCATGACCGCTATTCGCGCCAGATGAAGGAGCCGATGCGGCCGGTGACGCCGTCGCGCCGGTAGGAATAGAAGCGGCGTGCATCGGTATAGGTGCACAAGCCGCCGCCCGCTATCGAATCGATACCGATCCGGCGCAGCCGCGCGCGCGCCAGCAGATAGATGTCGGCGAGGTATTTGCCGGGACGCGCGGCGATCGGCGCGAAGGCGACGTCCAGCGCGCCGTCGCCGCCGACGAACGCCTGCCGCACGTCTTCTCCCACTTCGAATGCCGCTGGCCCGATCGCCGGTCCGAGCCAGGCCATCAGGTCGCCGGCACCGGCGGCGCGCATCGCCGCCACCGTCCGTTCCAGCACGCCGGCAGCCAGGCCGCGCCAGCCGGCATGCGCGGCGCCGACCGCGCGACCGGCACGGTCACACAGCAATACCGGCAGGCAGTCGGCGGACAGAATTGTGCACACCACACCGGATGCGGTGGCGATCGCGGCGTCGGCCTC
>JBAUJK010000324.1:0-1681 GCA_049683695.1 Burkholderiaceae bacterium | reverse complement strand
CCGCAGCTGGCCGCCGCCGCGTGGCAGGCGGCGCGGCACGGCGGGCTGAGGTACTCGGCGCTGGTGTCGGTGCAGGATTCGCACGCATTTTGGAGCCGGCTCGGCTACGCGGTGCACGACGTGCTCGATCCGGCGCAACGCCAACGTCTGCGCAGCTATGGCGTGCCGGCGTGGTACATGGTCAAGCGCCTGGGGTAGGGCGTCGATGGCGCAACCGCGGGTTTTGCCTGGGCCGATTCGCGATCCGCGCACCGCCAGTGCATCGGGAGAGTGACGGCGGCGAACCTCCTAAATCCTGTACGCGCACAGATTGCCGGCGCTCTTTTGCGGCAACTCTGGCCCTATCCAGTGAAAGTATAGGGGAGTATGCGCAAAAAATGACCGTGTGGCGCCCGGATTTAGGCATCACATGGGAGAGTATGTAGGGGTGCTGTTCAGGCCACCAGCCGCACGCCGCTCCTGCAGCCGTCCAGCAGGAAAGCCAGCCCGATCACCAGGACCAGCTCGCCCTCGGCCGAGCGCGCGGTGCCGTTGATGCCGGTGACCGACAGCGCGGTCAGCGGCTTGATCACCAGGTCGGCGGTGCCGTCGACCGCTTCCACCGCGACGATGTAGGGCTTGGGCGCGGCCAGCACGATGCCGACCCGCTCGTTACCCGGCGTGTAGCCGAGCACGCCGGCCAGCGAACGCACCGGCAGCGGCCGGCCCTGGTCGCGCATCACCGGCGATCCGCGCACCTGCTCGAAGGTTTCCGGCAACTCGACCACGCGCTCGACCACCGCCATCGGCATCGCCAGGATGGCGCCGCCGGCGCGCACCAGCAGTGTCGGCACGATCGACAGTTCGATCGGCAGCCGGATCAGGAAGCGCGTACCGCGGCCGAGCACCGAATCGATCTGGATCGCGCCGCGATGCTTTTCGACCGCGGTGCGCACCACGTCCATGCCGACGCCGCGCCCGGATACGCTGGAGGCGACCTGCTTGGTCGAAAAGCCGGGCAAGAACACCAGCTGCAGCGCTTCCTCGTCGCTGGTGGCGGCGTTTTCTCCGATCAGGCCCTTGGAGATCGCCTTCTTGCGCAACTCGTCCGGGTCCATGCCCTTGCCGTCGTCTGCCAACTCGATCATCACGTTGCTGCCTTCCTGCCACGCCTTCAGCGTGATCAGGCCGCGCGCCGGCTTGCCGGCCGCCTGGCGCACGTCGGCGGCTTCGATCGCGTGGTCGAGCGAATTGCGCAGCATGTGTACCAGCGGGTCGTACAGGCTGTCGACTACCACGCGGTCGACTTCGGTCTCGGCGCCTTCGATGGTCAGTTCGACATCCTTGCCAAGGTCGCGTGCCAGTTCGCGCACCAGCCGCGGGAACTTCTGGAACAGGCGGCCGACCGGCTGCATGCGGGTCGCCAGCGTGGCGCGCTGCAGTTCGGTCGAATAGCGCGACGCCCGGTTCAGGGTTTCCGCCAGCGCCGCCATCAGCTCGGCGGCGGCATCGTCGAACTTGAACTGCTGCAGCTTTTCCAGCAGCACGCCGGCCTGGTTGGCGGCCTGCACAGATTCGCCGGCGACTTCGAGCAGCGCGTCGAGCTTGACGGCGTCGACGCGGATGCTGTCTTCCTTGACGTTGGCGGCCGGCCGCGCCGGGTCGGCGCTGCGCCGGCGCTCGACGCCGTCCCAGCCGGAGG
>JBAUJK010000323.1:0-2841 GCA_049683695.1 Burkholderiaceae bacterium | reverse complement strand
CTGCGGATCGACGGCGCGGCGGTGATGGCGCGCGTGCAGGCCGAACGCGACCGCTTCGTCGGTTTCGTGCTGGACCAGGTGGACAGGATGCCGGCCGCCGACCGCCTGCGCGGCCATGCGCGCTTTCTCGACCGCCAGCGCCTGCAGGTGGATGGCGACACCGTGGTCGACGCCGGCCGGATCGTGATCGCGACCGGCTCGCGCGCGCAGATTCCGGCCGTGCTGCAGGCCGCCGGCCCGCTGGCGTTGACCAGCGATCAGGTCTTCGATTGGCGCGACCTGCCGTCGTCGGTGGCGGTGGTCGGCGTCGGCGCCATCGGCCTCGAACTGGGGCAGGCGCTGCATCGGCTCGGTGTGCGGGTGGCGCTGTTCGGACGCAGCCGGATCGCGCAGCTGACCGATCCGGTGGTGCAGGAATATGCCGGCCGCTGCCTTGGCGCCGAGCTGGATCTGCGCTTGCATGCCGAGATCCTGGAAGCGCGGCGCGACGGCGATGAGGTCGTGCTGACATGGCGCGGCGCCGACGGCGTGGTGCGCAACGAGCGCTACGGCGCGGTGCTGGCCGCTACCGGCCGCGTGCCGAATGTCGACGGCCTTGGGCTGGAGCGCACCGGCCTCGAACTCGACCGGCGCGGCGTGCCGCACTTCGATCCGCACACGATGCGCTGCGGCGACAGCACCATCTTCATCGCCGGCGATGCGAGCGACGAGCGCCCGCTGTTGCACGAAGCTGCCGACCAGGGCCGCATCGCCGGCGACAATGCCGGCGGCTATCCGCGCAGCCTGCCCGGCGTGCGGCACGAAGCGCTGGCGATCGTCTTTTCCGATCCGCAGATTGCCCAGGTCGGCCGCAGCTGGCACAGCCTGCGCCAGGACGGCAGCCGCTTCGCGGTCGGCCAGGTATCGTTCGAAAACCAGGGGCGCAGCCGCGTGATGCTGCAAAATCGCGGCGTCCTACGCGTCTATGGCGAATACGGTTCGGACCGTTTCCTCGGCGCCGAAATGATCGCGCCGCGTGCCGAACATCTGGCGCATCTGCTGGCCTGGGCCTGCCAGAGCGGGATGACGGTGGCGCAGATGCGCGCGATGCCGTACTACCATCCGGTGATCGAGGAAGGCGTGCGCACCGCGCTGCGCGGCCTGCAGGAGCAGTTGCTGCACGGCCTGCCGGAGATCGAGCACTGCGCCGACTGCACGCCCGGCCTTTGATCGTGCCGGCATGCGGCGCCCGGGCGCCGCTGTTTCATGCAACCAAGTCCGGCGCAACCCGTCAAAAAGAGGCGACGGCGCATAAGCGCTTCCGTCCCGGGCCTGCCGCCCGCCCGTCGCCGCGGCGGCCACTTACAGGAGATCGACGATGCTGACCCCCCATCTGAAAACGACGCGGACCGACATGCGCTCGCTGGTGCGCGATGCCCAAGACCTGTTCCGCGAAGCGACCTCGGCTACCGGTGAAAAGGCCGATGCGCTGCGCAGCAAGGGCCTGGGCCTGCTCGACGCCGCGCTGTCCAAGGCGCAGGATGCACAAACCGCGGCGATCGACACCGGCCGCGAGCTGGACGACTACGTGCAGCAATATCCGTGGCGCGCGGTGGCGATCTCGGCCGGTGTCGGACTGTTGATCGGCATGATGATCAGCCGCAAGTAAGCGGCTTCCGTCAGTTCGGCAAGGCGGCGCGCAACGGTAACTTGCTTCGCCGACATTTGCATTTTGTGAACTTTCGAGCGGCGGCCCGGGTCGAAAAAATGTTTTCACCCGATAAAGGAAGCCCGATGCGCACTCGAATCATGATCCCCACGCTGGCCGCCGCGCTGGCCGTTGCCGGCTGCGCCGACATGTCGCCGACGCAGCGCGGTACCGCTACCGGTGCCGGCGTCGGTGCCGGCGTCGGCGCCATCCTGGGCGCCGCCACCGGCGATGGCGGCGGCCGCCGCACCGCTACCGGCGCCGTGCTCGGTGGCGCCGCCGGCGCCGTGATCGGCAACATCTGGTCCAACCGGATGGAAAACCAGAAGCGGCAAATGGAACAGGCGACGCAGGGCACCGGCGTGCAGGTCAGCCAGACCGCCGACAACCGGCTGAAGCTGGACATCCCGAGCGACATTTCCTTCGACACCGGCAGCTCCGACGTCAAGCCGAATTTCCGTCCGATCCTCGACCGCTTCGCGGCCACCCTGATCGACAATCCCGCCACCAGCGTCACCATCATCGGACATACCGACAACACCGGCAGCGACGCCATCAACGATCCGCTGTCGGTCAATCGCGCCGCGCGCACTCGCGACTACCTGGTCGCGCGCGGGGTCGGCGCCAATCGCTTCGTCGTCGAAGGGCGCGGCTCGCACGAGCCGCTGGTCGCCAACGACAGCGCAACCAACCGCGCCCGCAACCGGCGGGTCGAAATCTTCGTCGCCGAACAGCGCGCCACCGCGCAGGGCCCGGTGTACCAGCAACGATAGAGGTGCGCCGGGTTCACCGGCGGCGTACGGCCATAAAAAAGCCGACCATGTGGTCGGCTTTCTTGTTTGGGGAAGTCTTACTTCACCGCGGCGACCATGTAGGCTACCGCTGCCTTCACTTCCTCATCGGAGGCCTGCGCGCCGCCCTTCGGCGGCATTGCGTTCAATCCCTTGATCGCGTGTTCGTCAAGGGTGGCGATTCCCTGCTTGATACGTTCGGCCCAGGCCGCCTTGTCGCCGAACTTCGGCGCACCGGCCACGCCCGCGGTGTGGCAAGCCATGCAGACCGAGTCGTACAGCTTCTTGCCGGCGTCGGCGGAAGCGGCAGGAGCGGCAGCCGGTGCCGCAGCAGCGGGAGCGGCTGCTGGAGCTGCCGCAGGA
>JBAUJK010000322.1:0-1973 GCA_049683695.1 Burkholderiaceae bacterium | reverse complement strand
GTGCCGGCGCGGGTGCGGCAGTCGGTGCGGGCGCCGCCGAGGCGGGCGCGCCCGCCTGCGCCGCGTCCTGCGCTTCCAGCGTCAGCACCAGCGAGCCTTCGGCCACCTTGTCGCCGAGCTTGACCTTCAGCTCCTTGACCACGCCGGCATGGCTGGACGGAATCTCCATGCTGGCCTTGTCGGATTCGACCGTAATCAGCGACTGGTCGAGCGCGACCGTGTCGCCCGGCTTGACCAGCAGTTCGATCACTTCCACTTCCTTGAAATCGCCGATGTCCGGGACTTTCACTTCAATCAAGCTCATGGCCTCACTCCGTTGGTTATATGCCGGCGCCGTCGGCGCGGCCGATGGATTGCTGCAACGCGAAGCTGCCCGCGCTCACAGCGCGGCAAAGCTGTGGATCTGGAACGGTGCCGCCGAACTCTTGTCGAATTCGGCGCCGGCATGCACGCCTACCTCGGCGATCTCGCGCGCCGACGCCAGCCGGTCATAGACCGCGTACATCGCGCCGAGCGCGAAATTGCGGCCGCTGCCGATGCCCCAGAAGCGCTCGAAACTGAAGACTTCGCGGTACGAATAGACGCCGAAGATGCCGTGCGGATTGGCGATCAGCGAGGTCGCCTGCGACGATTCGTACGGATCGTCCTCGTCCTCGCGGGTATTCAGGAAATAGTGTTCCTTCAGGATCTGGTGCACCTTCGAGTAGGTCTCGAACACCTGGTCGCGGCCGGCCAGCCGGCAGTCGTCGCCCATGTCGTTCAGCAGCTTGCGCATCACCGGGAAATGGGCGGTGGTGCCGGCGACGCTGATGTACGACTCGCCAATGCGGAAGATCTTGTGGCTGGCTTCGTAGGCGTTCGGCAGCCGGGTATCGCCGAAGGTCACCAGCGAATCGGCGGCGATCGCGATTTCCCGGTTTTTCTTGACGACGACGCAGGTGGTCATGACTGGTTTGCTCGAACAGGGCGGCCGGCGCCGGCTGCGCTCACAGCAGCGTCTTGCGCAGGTCCGCCAGCACCTCGGCCAGATAGACCGAGAAGCGCGCCGCCATCGCGCCGTCGATCACGCGGTGGTCGTACGACAGCGAAGTCGGCAGCATCAGGCGCGGCGCAAACTGCTGGCCATCCCAGACCGGTTTCATGCTGGTCTTGGACAGGCCGAGGATCGCCACTTCCGGCGCGTTGATGATCGGCGTAAACGCGGTGCCGCCGATGCCGCCGAGCGACGAGATGGTGAAGCTGGCACCCTGCATGTCGGTCGGCTTCAGCTTGCCGTCGCGTGCCAGCGCCGACAATTCGCCCAGTTCCTGCGCGATCTGCGCCACGCCCTTCTGGTCGGCGTCCTTGACCACCGGTACCACCAGCCCGTTCGGCGTATCGGCGGCGAAGCCGATGTGGTAGTACTGCTTGAGGATCAGGTTTTCGCCGCCGGCGTCGAGCGAGGCATTGAACACCGGATATTTCTTCAGCGCCGCCACGCAAGCCTTGATCACGAACGCCAGCATAGTTAGCTTGACCGGCGCGCCGCCCTTGGCCGACTTGGCCAGCGATGCATTGGTGGCGACGCGGAACGCTTCCAGTTCGGTGACGTCGGCCTCGTCGAACTGGGTCACGTGCGGGATCATCACCCAGTTGCGGTGCAGGTTGGGCCCGGACAGCTTCTTGATGCGCGACAGTGGCAGCAATTCGGTGGCGCCGAATTTCGAGAAGTCGAGCGATGGCCACGGCAGCAGGCCGAGGCCGGTGCCCTGCTCGCCGACGACATTCGCCGCAGCGCCTCCCGCCATCGCCGCCTTCACATGGTTCTGCACGTCGACATGCAGGATCCGCCCCTTCGGGCCGGTGCCGGCGACCTTGGTCAGATCGACGCCGAGTTCGCGTGCGAACTTGCGGATCGACGGCGATGCGTGCGGTTTCGGACCGGCTGCCTCGCGCGGCTCCAGCGCCGCGGTCGGCACCGTGCGGCTGCGCGC
>JBAUJK010000321.1:0-2063 GCA_049683695.1 Burkholderiaceae bacterium | reverse complement strand
GCGCTCAGCCGGCCGCCGGCCCCGCCTCCGGCCGCAACTGCTCGATCAGAAAATCGATGAACACGCGCGTCTTGGCGGCGATATGGCGCCGCGACGGATAGACCGCGTAAATCGACGTTTCGACCTTGGCCCAGTCGTCCAGCACCGCTTGCAGGCGCCCGTGCTGCAGGTCGTGTTCGACGTAGGCCAGCGGGATCAGGCTGAGCCCGAAACCCGCCAGCAGCGCATCGCGCACCGCCAGGCTGGAGCTGACCCGGTAGCGACTGACGACCGGCACGCGCACGCTGCACCCGGCCTGGCGGAACTCCCATTCGTTGGCGTGGCCGGATAGCGTGTACTGCACGCAATCGTGCCGGCGCAGGTCGTCCGGCGTCGCCGGCACGCCGGCGCGGGCGAAATACGATGGCGCGCCGCACACGACGTGCGACAGGGTCGTCAGCTTGCGCGCCACCAGGCTCGAATCTTCGAGCCGGTCGCTGCCGCGGATCGCCAGGTCGAAACCGTCCTTGACGATATCGACGCGGCGGTCGTCCAGGTCCAGCTCGAGCGACAGTTCCGGATGGCGCGCAAGAAATTCCGGCAGTGCGCGCGACAGCCGGGTCAGCGTCACCGTCAGCGGCGCGGCCACCCGCAAGACGCCCGTCGGCCGCTGCTGCGGCGACAGCGAGCGGTCCGCCTGCTCCAGGTCATCGAGGATGCGCAGCACCTGCTCGTAGTAGCGGCTGCCGGCTTCGGTCAGGCTCATGCGGCGCGTCGTGCGGTGGAACAGCCGGGCCGACAGATGGGCTTCCAGCTCGCCGATGTTCTTGCTGACCGCCGCCGCCGACAAGCCGAGCCGGCGCGCGGCAGCGGCAAAGCTGCCCTCTTCGGCGGCACGGCGGAAAACACGCAAGGCGGTCAACTGGTCCATCGATTCTTCACTTCTGGTTGAAGGTGAGTATCTTATTTTCCGTATTATCAATCATATTTATTCGAATTACGCTTCCTGCCTGGACTGAAATGCCGGCCACCGAAGGTTCGACTGTGCCGGCCACCATGAGCACCCAACCGCAAGGAGCAACCCATGCCACACGCCATCATCGAGGCGATCGAACGCCGGACCTCGGTCAATCACTTCGACCCCGGCGCGCCGCTCGCCGATACGCAGATCGAACGGCTGGTCGAACTGGCCACGCGCGCGCCGTCCGCCTTCAACCTGCAGAACTGGCGCTTCATCGCCGTGCGCACCGACGCCGCCAAGGAGCGCTTGCGCGCGCTCGCCTGGAACCAGCCCAAGGTCGGCGAGGCCGCGGTCACCTTCATCGTCTGTGGCGTGCTGGCGGATCACGCGACGCTTGCCGAGCGGCTGCAGCCGGCGGTCGAGGCCGGCTTCATGCCGGCGCAGACGGTCGCCGCGTGGGAGCAGGGAGCGCGCGGACTGTACGCCGGGCAACCGCAGGCGCAGCGCGACGAAGCGTTCCGCAGCGCCAGCCTGGCGGCGGCAACGATGATGTTGGCGGCCGAAGCGCTCGGGCTGGGATCGGGCGCGATGTGCGGCTTCGATGCGGCCGGCGTGGCGCGCGAATTTGCCTTGGCGCCGTCCGAGGTGCCGGTGCTGCTGCTGACGGTCGGCCGCCGCGCCGCCGGCAACTGGCCGCAAAAGCCGCGCCGGCCGCTGTCGCAAGTGCTGGAATACGCGTAATGTCCGGCGTCCGCAGCCACGCGCAGGCGGACCGCGCCCCCGGCGCATCGACGCGTGCTGCCGGTGGAGCGCGCTGATGCGACCCGGCTTCGATTTGCTGACGACGGCGGCGGCGCCGGCGATCTGGGGCACTACCTATCTGGTGACGACCGAACTGCTGCCGCCCGGGGTGCCGCTGACGGTGGCGACGTGGCGCGCGCTGCCGGCCGGCCTGTTGCTGCTGGCGTTCGTGCGGCGGCTGCCGCATGGTGTCTGGTGGGCGCGCGCCCTGCTGCTGGGCGCACTGAATATTTCGCTGTTTCAAACCCTGCTGTTCATCAGCGCCTACCGGCTGCCGGGCGGCGTCGCTGCCACGCTGGGCGCGCTCCAGCCGTTGCTGGTG
>JBAUJK010000320.1:0-2395 GCA_049683695.1 Burkholderiaceae bacterium | reverse complement strand
ATCTGGGCGTGCGCGCCGGCGCCCAGCGCGGCCAACGCACCGGCGGCGAGGAGGCGGCGCGCGCGCGCCATCAGATTTCCAGGTTGTCGATCAGCCGGGTGTTGCCGAGCTTGGCGGCGGTCAGCACCACCAGCTGTTCGTGGCGCGCCATGTCGCCGGCGGCCGGCGGCTGCAGGTCGGCGCGGCGGCGGATGGCGACGTAGTCCGGCTGCCAGCCGCGCGCGGTCAATTGCGCCATCGCCTTTTTTTCCAGCTCGAACACGTCGAGGTGGCCAAGACGCACTTCCTCGGCGACCTGGTTCAGTACGCGGAACAGCGTCGGCGCCTCGGCCCTTTGCTCGGGCGTCAGGTAGCTGTTGCGCGAGGACAGCGCCAGCCCGTCGTCGGCGCGCCAGGTTTCGGCGGCGACGATGTCGGTCGGGATCGCGAACTGGCGGCACATGTTGCGCACGATCATCAGTTGCTGGTAATCCTTCTTGCCGAACACCGCCGCGCGCGGCTGCACGCAGGACAACAGCTTCAGCACGATGGTGGTGACGCCGCCGAAGAAGCCGGGCCGGAACTCGCCTTCCAGGATATTGCCGAGGTCGTCCGGCGGCCGCACGCGGTATTCCTGCGGCTCCGGATACATGTCCTTTTCGGTCGGCGCGAACAGCACGTAGACGCCTTCCTTTTCCAGCTTCTCGACGTCGGCGGCGAAGGTGCGCGGGTACTTGTCGAAGTCCTCGTTCGGGCCGAACTGCAGGCGATTGACGAAGATCGACGCGACGATCGGGTCGCCGTGCTTGCGCGCCAGCCGCATCAGCGACAGATGGCCTTCGTGCAGGTTGCCCATGGTCGGCACGAACACGGTGCGCAGCTGGCCGCGCAACTGGTCGCGCAGTTCATCGATGGAGGAAATGACTTTCATGATTCGGCCTTCAGATGGATGGCGGAGAGAGGGCGCCGGCGCGGCGGCCGGCGGCACTCAGGATGGGGAATAGGCGAGCCGCACGTAGATCGGCGCGTAGGCTTCGGCCTGGGTGATTTCGATCAGGGTTTCCTTGGCCAGCTCCAGCAGGGCGATGAAGTTGACCACCACCACCGGCACGCCGCGCGCCGGCTCGAACAGGTCGGAAAATTCGACGAAGCGCGCCGACTGCAGCCGCCGCAGGATCGCCGTCATGTGCTCGCGCACCGACAGTTCCTCGCGGCTGATGGTGTGGTGCGCGGTCAGCGTCGCGCGCTTCACCACATCGGCCCAGGCGGCGCGCAGGTCGTCGGCGCTGACGTCCGGCCAGCGCGGCACCAGGCTCTGCTCGATGTAGATCTGGGTGCGCACATAGTCGCGCCCGAGCTGCGGCAGCGCGTCGAGGCGGTGCGCGGCCAGCTTCATCTGTTCGTATTCGAGCAGCCGGCGCACCAGTTCGGCGCGCGGGTCTTCCGGCTCCTGGCCGGTGTCGGCCTTCTTAACCGGCAGCAGCATGCGCGACTTGATCTCGATCAGCATCGCCGCCATCAGCAGGTATTCGGCGGCCAGCTCCAGGTTGCGCTGGCGGATCTGCTCGACGTATTCGAGGTATTGCAAGGTGACTTGCGCCAGCGGGATGTCGAGGATATTGAAGTTCTGCTTGCGGATCAGGTACAGCAGCAGGTCGAGCGGACCCTCGAAGGCTTCCAGGAAGACTTCCAGTGCGTCGGGCGGGATGTACAGGTCGTTCGGCAGCTGGAACAGCGGCTCGCCGTACAGCCGCGCGAAGGCGACGCCGTCGACCACGTCCGGCGTCGAATCGATGCCTTGCAGCAACGCGCTTTCGGCGCTGGCGGCATCATGCGGCGGCGTGGCGCTCACGCTGGCGGTCCGGGGTCAGACCTTGTTCTGGTAGACGTAGGCTTGCTGGCGGATGCGCGACTCTTCCGCACGGCGCCGTTCGTCAAGATCGATCGGCGTCTTGTCCCACAGCAGCGCGCGGCCGGCGCGCTGCTTGGCGTCGAGCTCGGGATTCTTTTCCTTCAGTTCCTGAATGAACTTGGTAAGGTCGGACTGATAGCCCTGATACTGCTTGGAGAATTTCATCGGAGTCGGATCGGTGTTGAACTGAATGCGTATTTTAACCGGTCTGGATGGCAAAACCGGCGCTGTGGCAGCGTCCACCGGCGCTGGCCGGGCACGGCGGCGTGAGCAGCCGCCGGCATGGCGCCGCGTCGGCGGCGCGGTCATTCGGAACGGCGACGACTCTGCGAAAACTGGAGCGGAGTATGCGGTCAATCTGCTTTAAACATGCGCGATATGTGGGATGACGCAAGGGAGTATTTTAAAACCATGAATCCGCCGTGTACTTTTCCGTCTGCCGGTCGCGGTTTTCCCGCGATCTCGCAGCATGTTGCCGGTTGAACTAAAAACACCGCTCTCTGG
>JBAUJK010000319.1:0-6902 GCA_049683695.1 Burkholderiaceae bacterium | reverse complement strand
CGGCTGCCGCAGGGCGGCGGGCTGGGCGGCGGCTCGTCGGACGCCGCCACCACGTTGCTCGCGCTGAACCACCTGTGGCAGACCGGCTTCACGCGCGCCGAGCTGATGGCGCTCGGCCTGCGGCTGGGCGCCGACGTGCCGTTCTTCCTGTTCGGCGCCAATGCCTTCGCCGAAGGCGTCGGCGAAGCGCTGCAGCCGGTGGCAACGCCGGCGCGCTGGTTCGTGGTCATCGAACCCGGCGTGATGGTGCCGACCGCCGCCATTTTCGGCGCGCCGGAATTGACACGTGATTCGAAACCCGTCAGAATATCGGACTTTTCTGGGAACCCGGAAGGCTTCCAGAGAAACGACCTGCAAGCGGTCGCCGCCAGCAGGTTTCCGGCGGTCGCCGACGCCCTCGAATGGCTGTCGGCCCACGGAAACGCGCGGATGACCGGCTCCGGCGCCTGTGTGTTCTGCCCCTTCGACAATGAGGACGAGGCAACCCGGGTGCTGCGGCAGGTGCCGCCGCGCTGGAAGGCGTGGCAGGCGAAAGCGCTGCAGCGCCATCCACTGGCCGGTTTGCTGGAAGATGGCGGACCGGCGCGGCAGTGAAGAATTTGGTCCGGCGACAAGCCGGGCAAGCGGTTGAGTAGGGGAATCGCCAAGCTGGTTAAGGCACTGGATTTTGATTCCAGCATTCCAAGGTTCGAATCCTTGTTCCCCTGCCATTGAATGCACGCCGGCGCCCACTCCACGGTGGGCGGCGCCCGGCACACGAAGCAAACGACCTCACGCATAGCACCACACGGCTGGGAAGCTCCCGGAACGTTCACCACCCTCCCCGCTTTCCTCTTCCTCAACCACCCTGCCTAGGATCTCCCCATGTCTATCGAAAACCTGATGGTGTTTACCGGCAACGCCAATCCGGAACTGGCGGCGGGGGTGGTCAAGCATCTCGGGATTCCGCTCGGCAAGGCGGTGGTGTCGAAGTTTTCCGACGGCGAAGTGATGGTCGAGATCAACGAGAACGTGCGCGGCAAGGACGTGTTCGTGCTGCAATCGACCTGCGCGCCGACCAACGACAACCTGATGGAAATCATGCTGATGGTCGACGCCTTGAAGCGCGCGTCGGCCGGCCGCATCACCGCCGCGATTCCGTACTACGGCTATGCGCGCCAGGACCGCCGGCCGCGCTCGGCGCGCGTGGCAATCTCGGCCAAGGTAGTGGCCAACATGCTGCAGGAAGCCGGCGTCGACCGCGTGATGATCATGGACCTGCACGCGGACCAGATCCAGGGCTTCTTCGACATCCCGGTCGACAACATCTACGCGTCACCGATCCTGCTTGATGACCTGGTCAACAAGCACCACGACAACCTGCTGGTGGTGTCGCCCGACGTCGGCGGCGTGGTGCGCGCGCGCGCGCTGGCCAAGCGCCTCGACTGCGATCTGGCGATCATCGACAAACGGCGGCCGAAGGCCAACGTGTCGGAAGTGATGAACGTGATCGGCGAGGTCGAGGGCCGCAACTGCGTGATCATGGACGACATGGTCGACACCGCCGGCACGCTGACCAAGGCCGCCGAAGTACTGAAGGAGCGCGGCGCCAAGAAGGTGCTCGCCTACTGTACGCACCCGGTGCTGTCGGGCCCGGCGATCGAGCGCATCGCCAGCTCGCCGCTGGACGAACTGGTAGTGACCGACACCATCCCGCTGACCGCCGAAGCGCGCGCCTGCAGCAAGATCCGCCAGCTGTCCTGCGCCAAGCTGCTGGCCGAGACCTTCAAGCGGATCAGCAAGGGCGATTCGGTGATGATGCTGTTTGCCGACTGATTCATTGCGGGACAGAGTTTGTGAGCCGCCGTAGGGCGGCGAATTACTCCGTCCCCAACAAATTTTTAGGATTTGCGGGATAGAGTTTGTGGCGCGCGCAGGCGCCGAGCTACTCTGTCCCTAACAAATCAAACGGAAAGGTCGAGCAAGGTTGGCTCCCGCAGCAGGACTGGTTGAGCAGCCGTAAAACGACACCAGGTTCCGGCTTTCGCCGGAACGACGAAGTTTGAAGTTTGCGGCACGGATTGCACACGATGCTCCCGTGCCGCACGCATGAAGAACACCCGCTCACCCGAGCGGTTTTTAGATCCCCTGGTCGCGGGGGATTTTTCATCGCGGGGCTCTGCCCCGCACACAACTGGAGCTTGAACATGAAAATCGTTGCATTCCCACGCAAGGAGCAGGGGTCCGGAGCGAGCCGCCGCCTGCGCAATGCGGGCCAGACGCCGGGCATCGTCTACGGCGGCACGACCGATCCGGTCACGATCGCGCTCGACCACAACGCGCTGTACCACGCGCTGAAGAAGGACGTGATCCACTCGTCGATCCTCGACCTCGAAATCGAAGGCAAGACCGAACAGGTGCTGCTGCGCGACTTCCAGATGCACGCGTACAAGCAGCTGGTGCTGCACGTCGACTTCCAGCGCGTCGACGCCAGCCAGAAGATCACGGTCAAGGTGCCGCTGCGCTTCGTCAATGCCGAAGCCTCGCCGGCGGTCAAGCTGTCGGGCGGCATCATCAACCACGTGCTGGTCGACCTCGAAGTGACGTGCCTGCCGAAGGACCTGCCGGAATCCATCGAGGTAGACCTGGGCAACATGGAAATCGGCAACACGATTCACCTGTCGGCGCTGACGCTGCCGGCCGGCGTGACCGCCGTGGTGCGCGCCGGTGAAGACGACCAGACGATCGCGACCGCCTCGATCCCGGCCGGCAAGGTCGAAGCCGACGCCGAGGCGGCCGCCGCCGCGGCCGAAGCCGAAAAGAAGTAAGCCGGCCGCGGCCCGTGCCGCATCCGCGCAATCCGAAGCCCGCTGCCGAGTCAGCGGGCTTTTTCATTGAAACGGGGAGTATGCCGAAAAAACGGCTTACCCCCCAGAACGTACGCGCGGCTCTCAAAATACCCGCACGGGTATAATCGACGACCAAGGCCGCAGCACAAGCATGGGTCGCAAGCGTTGGACGCCGGCGCCGCCCGTCCCCGATAATCGGCATTTTCCTTTTCCGACATCCATGTCCATCCGCCTCATCGCCGGCCTCGGCAATCCCGGCCCGGAATACGAACAGACCCGGCACAACGCCGGCTTCTGGCTGGTCGACAACCTGGCCGGCGCGCCGCTGGCGCGCGAAGCGCGCTTCAACGCTCTGGTTCGCAAGACCTCGATCGGCGGGCAGGAAGTCTGGCTGCTGGAGCCGCAAACCTTCATGAACCGCTCCGGCCAGTCGGTCGGCGCGCTGGCGCGCTTCTACAAGATCGCCGCCGACGAAATCCTGGTGGTGCACGACGAGCTCGATCTGCCGCCGGGTGCCGCCAAGATCAAGAAAGGCGGTTCGTCCGGCGGCCACAACGGCCTGAAGGACATCAGCGCCGCGCTCGGCACCCAGGATTACTGGCGGCTGCGGCTCGGCATCGGCCACCCGCGCGCGCTCGGGCTGCCACAGGCGGTGGTCGACTACGTGCTGCACCGGCCGCGCAAGGAGGAGCAGACGCTGATCAACGATGCGATCGCGCGCAGCCTGGAAGTCGTGCCGCTGCTGTGCGCCGGCCAGTTCGAGGCGGCGATGATGCAGCTGCATAGCGCCAAATGACCCGCGCCGGCGCCGCCCACGCATTGCCGCGCGCGGACCGTCCGGCGGCCCGCGCATGAATCCGCTGACGATCCAGGCCGGCCCGGCGGCGCTCGCGCACCTGCGCAAACACGGTTTGCGCGCGCAGGATGTCGCCGTGATCCCGGCCGCCGCCGGCGGTCCGAAGGGCTTGATCTTCCAGAAGCTGGACCAGTGGCTGTTCGGCGAATGGCTGCCGGCGGCGCCGCGCCCGCGGACGCTGATCGGCGCCTCGATCGGCGCCTGGCGCATGGCCGCCGCCTGCTGCGCCGATCCGGCCGCCGCCTTCCAGCGCCTGGGAGACCTGTACAGCGAGCAGCGCTATCCGTCCAAGCCGTCGGCGCGCTTCGTCTCCGACACCTGCGAACAACTGCTGGCCGGCGTGATCGGCGGCCACGAGGAAGAAATCGTGCGCCATCCGCAATACCGGCTGCAGGTACTGGCGGCTCGCGGCCGCCGCCTGCTGCATGCGCCGGCCGGCAACGCCGCGATCGGCGCCGGCTTTGGCCTGGCCACGCTCGGCAACCTGGCGGCGCGCTCGCAACTGGCGCGCCACCTGGCGCGGGTGGTGATCGGCGACGGCCGCGATCCGCTGCCGTGGCTGCACGAGAAATTCGACGCCTTCCACACCCAGTTCGCGCCGCTGGCCGCCGGCAACCTCGGCGCCGCGCTGCTGGCGTCCGGCACGCTGCCGTTCACGATGGCGCCGGTGCGCGGCATTCCCGGCGCGCCGCCCGGCACCTACTGGGACGGCGGCCTGATCGACTATCACCTGGCGCTGCCCTACTCCCGCATCGGCGGCGATGCCGGCGGCGGGCTGGTGCTGTATCCGCATTTCGGCGCCGAGATCGTGCCCGGCTGGCTCGACAAGGCGCTGCCGTGGCGGCGCGCGCATCGCGGCCGCAACCGCGGTTGGCTCGACAACATGCTGCTGGTGTCGCCGTCGCCGGCCTTCCTGCAGACACTGGCGCGCGCCAAGCTGCCGGACCGCAAGGATTTCCACCACTACGGCCTCGACCACGACGCCCGCATCCGCGCCTGGAAGCGGGCGATGGCCGAGGGCGAGCGGCTGCGCGACGCGCTGGCCGCCTTCGCCGCCAAACCCGACCCCGGACTGGTGCAGCCGCTCTGAACCGACAGCCCGCTACGGTAGAATAGCGGGTTGATCCTTCCTCCTGCGACACACCACCATGAGCGTCAAATGCGGCATCGTCGGCCTGCCTAACGTCGGCAAATCCACCCTGTTCAACGCCCTGACCAGGGCCGGCATCGCCGCCGAGAACTACCCGTTCTGCACCATCGAGCCGAACGTCGGCGTGGTCGAAGTACCGGACCCGCGCCTGAAGGCCTTGGCCGAGATCGTCAAGCCCGAGCGCATCGTGCCGGCGGTGGTCGAATTCGTCGACATCGCTGGACTGGTAGCCGGCGCCTCCAAGGGCGAAGGGCTGGGCAACCAGTTCCTCGCGCACATCCGCGAAACCGACGCCATCGTCAACGTCGTGCGCTGCTTCGAAGACCCGAACGTGGTGCACGTCGCCGGCCGCGTCAGCCCCCTGGACGACATCGCGGTGATCCAGACCGAACTGGCGCTGGCCGACCTGGCCACGGTCGAAAAGACCATCCAGCGCGAAACCAAAAAGGCGCGCTCCGGCGACAAGGAGGCGGCGCGGCTGGTGGCGCTCCTGGAGCGCATCCAGGGTGAACTGAACGAAGCGCGGCCGGTGCGCGCGCTCGGACTGGACGCCGAGGACATGGCGCTGATCAAGCCGCTGTGCCTGATCACCGCGAAGCCGGCGATGTACGTCGCCAACGTCGCCGACGACGGCTTCGCCAACAACCCGCTGCTGGACCAGCTGACCGAGTATGCGAATGCGCAGAACGCGCCGATCGTGGCGATCTGCGCCGCCATCGAAGCCGAGATCGCCGACCTCGACGAAGCCGACAAGCACGACTTCCTGGCCGACATGGGCATGGAGGAACCGGGCCTGGACCGCCTGATCCGCGCCGGCTACAAACTGCTCGGCCTGCAGACCTACTTCACCGCCGGCGTCAAGGAAGTACGCGCCTGGACCATCCACGCCGGCGACACCGCGCCGCAGGCGGCCGGCGTGATCCACACCGACTTCGAGCGCGGCTTCATCCGCGCGCAGACCATTTCCTACGACGACTTCATCGCCCACAAGGGCGAACAGGGCGCGAAGGAAGCCGGCAAGATGCGCGCCGAGGGCAAGGAATACGTGGTCAAGGATGGGGATGTGTTGAATTTCCTGTTCAACGTCTGAACCGGCGCCACTGCCGCCAAACCGGCGTCGACGCCGGATTCCACTCCCCTCCCTTTTCCGCATCGGGCGCCCGCGCGCCGGCATCGCGCCGGCGCCGGATCTCCTCGCTTTTTCCGCCAGTCCATGCCATATGTCATGTCCGGCAACTCTTTCCCGAGGCAGAATGGACCGGTCGTCGCGGCGGCAAGCGCCGCGGCACAGGGAATTTCAACCGATCGAACAAGGAGACCGACATGGCGGATACCTGGCTGACCACTTTGCAAACCGCGACGCCGCAGGAAGGCTTCGAGCTGGCGCTCAAACTGTCCCGGATGGGAGTCAAGTACACGCAGCCGTCGGCCGAGGTGCGCGAGCAGCTGCGCGCCGAGTACGACCACAGCGCCGACAGCCTGATCGCGACCTCGCAGGTGACGGCGATCAATTTCCAGACGGTGGCGGCGGCCAACAACTACTGGCGCAAGTAGGCGCCGCGGCGCGCGAGCGCGGTGGCAGGCACTCCGCGCCATCCACTTGAATGCGGGAGTATAGGAAAATTTCTCAGGATATACGCACGGCATAGATCGATATGCAAGGGAGTATCTCCCCGCCTTATCGCATCGCGCCGCGCAGCGGCACCGGCCGCCGTCACACCGAGCTGTGCATCGGCAGCGCCGCCGGCTGTAGCGGCCGCTCGTCGGTCTCTTCGAAGCGCACCACCACCGGCGCCTTGGCGCCTTCGCGGATCAGCTGCTCGGCGGCGCGCTGGATCGCTTCGCGGTATTGCTCGAAGGCGCCGCGATGGTGCTGGCCGGGGATGCCGCTGGCGGCGGCCAGCCGGTTCAGTTCCGAATACGGGATCGTGCACAGCACGCTCTGGTTGTTGACGATCGCTTCGAAATCGACGCCGTCGGCTTCCGGATACAGCGCATCGTTGAAGCGGAAGGTCGAATACTGGTCGATGGTGGTGGTCGGCATGCCGGCTTCGGTGCGGTGCCGCAG
>JBAUJK010000318.1:0-2636 GCA_049683695.1 Burkholderiaceae bacterium | reverse complement strand
CGCCAGCGCCGCCTCGGCGCCGCCCAGCGTGGCCAGCACGCGCAGCGCGGCGTTGGCGGCGGCGGTGAAGTTCTTGTCGTTGAAGGCGTCGGCCTTGCCGAGGCCGACCAGCAGCACGCGCTCGGCGGCAATACCGTCGACGCCGCGCAGCAGCAGCGTCGAGCCGGTCTTGCCGGACAGGTCGCCGGATTTCAACGCGGCGGCGATTGCGGCATTCTTCGCCAGCTCTTGCAGCGGCGCCGCCAGCTTGCGGTTTTCGAAGACGCCAATCACCAGGCAGCCGCTGCGCAACGCGCCGGGCGCGGTCTTGGGGTCGAGTGCTTTTATGCTAAAGTCCATCGCTTGCTCCTTGTCGACTCGCAATTATAGTCTTTGCATGATTTTCCAGCGCGCCCTGCGCCGCGAACTGCTTAGCGCTGCCGGCGCGGTATTTACGACGCTCTTCACCATTACCCTCACCGTGATGCTGATCAAGATTCTGGGCCAGGCGGCCGGGGGTCTGGTGGCATCGCAGGATGTTCTCGCGCTGATCGGTTTCCAGGCGCTCAATTACATGCCGATCCTGCTGATCCTGACCGGCTTCATTTCGGTGCTGCTGGTGATCACGCGCAGCTACCAGGATTCGGAAATGGTGGTCTGGTTCGCCTCGGGCCTGAGCTTGACCGCCTGGATCCGGCCGGTGCTCGGTTTTGGCCTGCCGATCATCGCGCTGACCGCGATCCTCAGCTTCGTCGCCACGCCGTGGGCCAACCAGCAGAGCGCGGAATTCCGCGAACGCTTCGAAAAGCGCGAGGACGTCGCCAAGATTTCGCCCGGCAAGTTCCAGGAATCCGGTTCGTCCGACCGCATCTTTTTCGTCGAGGGTCTGTCCGGCGACGCGTCGCGCGTCAGGAACGTGTTCGTCAACACCTTCCAGCCGGGCCGCGCCAGCGTCGTGGTGGCGCGCGAGGGCATGGTCGAAATCGACGCCAACGGCGACAAGTTCCTGATCCTCGACAAGGGCCGCCGCTACGAGGGCGCGCCCGACCAGCCGGGTTTCCGCATCATGGAATTCGAGCGCTATGCGGTGCTGGTGGCGCAGCAGGCCGGCAAGGTGATCGGCGACACCTCGGCGCGCTCGCTGCCGACCGCCGCGCTGCTGAAGAATCCGACCGGCTTCAACATGGGCGAACTGCTGTGGCGGCTGGCGCTGCCGCTGATGGCGCTGGTGCTGATGCTGCTGGCGATCCCGCTCGGCTTCGTCAATCCGCGCGCCGGCCGTTCGGCCAACCTGCTGGTGGCGCTGCTGTTGTTCGTGACCTACAGCAACATGGTCAGCGTGCTGCAGGCGGCGGTGGCGCAGCAGCGGCTGTCGTTCGCGCTGGCCTGGTGGCCGACGCACCTGCTGACGCTGGCGATCGTGCTGCTGCTGTTCCTGTGGCGGCTGAAGGTCAACAGTCCCTACCACCCGCTGGTGCTGTGGGCCGCCATCCGGCACGGAAGGCGCCGCGCATGAGGACCCTGGAACGCTATTTCGCCGTCGAGATCGTGCGCTCGGCGCTGTTCGTGCTGGCCGCCTTCCTGGCGATCTTCGCCTTCTTCGACCTGATCGGCGAACTGCAGTCGGTCGGGCGCGGCGGCTACCGGCTGCAGCACGCCTTCCTGTACGTGGCGATGGGACTGCCGGGCTACGTGTATGAGCTGATGCCGATCGCGGTGCTGATTGGCACCATCTACGTGCTGGCGCAGCTGGCGGCGCGCTCGGAATTCACGATCATGCGCGCCTCCGGCATGTCGACCGCGATGGCCGGCGGCGTCCTGTTCAAGATCGGTATCCTGTTCGTGCTGCTGACAGTGCTGTTCGGCGAACTGATCTCGCCGGCGGTCAGCGGCCTGGCGGAGCGGCTGAAGCTGCAGGCGCAGGGTTTGCCGATCTCGCAGGAATTCCGTTCCGGCCTGTGGGCCAAGGACGTGATCCGCGAGCAGGGCACCAGCGGCGAAGTGGTCGGCTCGCGCTTTCTGAACGTGCGCCAGCTGCGCCCGGACGGCCGGCTGGAGGGCGTGCGCTCCTACGAATTCGACCAGGATTTTCATCTGGTCGAGATCCTCAACGCCGCCAGCGCCGAATACCTGGGCGACAACGTCTGGAAGCTGATCGACGTCGCCGAAACGCGTTTCCACAGCGCCGGCCCGCAGCAGCAGGTGCAGTCGGTCAGCACCGAGCGCCGCGCCGAGGACCAGCTGGTGACCGAGATCACGCCGTCGCTGCTGGCGGTGCTGTTCGCCGATCCGGACCGGATGTCGGCCTACGACCTGGCCGCCTATTCGCGCCACCTGGCGGAAAACAACCAGAACAACGAGCGCTACCGGATCGCGTTCTGGAAAAAGGTGGTCTATCCGTTCGCGGTGTTCGTGATGATGGCGCTGGCGCTGCCGTTCGCCTACCTGCATTTCCGTTCCGGCGGCGTCAGCCTGAAGATCTTCACCGGCATCATGATCGGCGTCAGTTTTCAACTGGCCAACAACCTGTTTTCCCATCTCGGCCTGTTGAACACCTGGCCGCCATTGGCGACCGCGGTGCTGCCCAGCATATTGTTCCTGCTGCTGGCGATGGCGACGCTGCTGTGGATGGAGCGCCGCTGATGGCGGCCGGCTGC
>JBAUJK010000317.1:0-6642 GCA_049683695.1 Burkholderiaceae bacterium | reverse complement strand
TCCAGGAAAGCCTTGAGGCTGGCCTGGTCGTGGGTTTCGAACAGCACCGAATACAGCGCCATCTCGTTCTGGTCGACGATCCGCCCATGCACGCCGATGCGCCCGAGCACTGACAGCGCGCGTCGCAGCGCCACATATGACGCCGGAATCACGGCGGCGGTCTGCAGCGGTCGCGACAGTACGCCGCGGTAATCCTGGCTGAACTCGCGCCTGGCGGCGGCGGCGAAATCCTCCAGCACCTGCTGGGTCCGGGTGGCGCCGCAGACGATTGCCAGCACACCATCGATCTCGTCCAGCACCACCCGGGAAAACGGCGCCGCGGTGCGCAGCCGCCGCGCCACGAATTCCGGCTTCGGATGGTCGATCTCGATCAGCACCAGCGACACCGGCTGCGACAGGTCGAGGCCGAAGCGCTCGGCGCGGTCCGCGATCAACGCCGCATCTTCCTGCCGCGCCGACACCAGCGCCCGCAACAGCGTCGACACGTCGCGGCTCTTGCTCGCTTCGACGCGTTCCTGCGACAGCAGCACGATGCCGATGATGCTCGAGCTGCGCTCGAAAGTCCGGATCGGCACCTCGCCCAGATCTTCGTGCCGGAACAGCAGCACCGCACCCAGCACGTCGTTGCCGCCGATGACCGCGATCGCCCGGCACAATTCGCCGCCGCTTTCGTAGGCCACCACCGAGCGCCCCGCCAGCCGGCTCTCGCGCAAGGCCCCAGTGATCGCGGCGCTGTGCGCCGTATGCGGTGCGTAGGCATCGGCCGCGGTGCCGACATAGCCGGGCGCCGTGGCGCGGCCAATGACCTGCGACGCCTCGTCGATGACCAGCACGTCGCCGTCGAGCAGCTGGGCGATGGCCTGGCACAGGGTGCCGAGCGAGGCGCCCTGCGCCAGCAGCGAGGTCAGCTGCTCGTGCGCCTCGACCGCGCTCTGCGCGTCGCGCGCGTGCCGTTCGAGTTCGGCGCGTGCCAGGTCGGCCTTCTGCAGGGCGGCATTGGCCTGCTCGAACGCCTTGGCATTATTGATCGCCACCGCCGCGTGCGTGGCCAGCGTGCACAGGATGCTGATGTTGAGCGCGGTGTGGGTCCGATGGTAGCGGTCGGCGACGAACAGCAGGCCCAGCATGTCGCCGTCGCACAGCAGCGGCACGCCTACCATCGCCGCCACCCCTTCGTCGCGGAAGGTGTCGTCGATTTCCGGGTCGTGCGGGAAGCGCGTGTCGTGCAGGTAGTCCGGCGTCGAAAACGGCAGGCGGGTCGCCATGACGACGCCGGCCACCCCGAGCTTCCGGTCCAGGGTCATCTTGGTGGTGCTCTTGGCGATCGCACCATCGGTGACCAGGACCCGGAACTCGTCGCGCTCGGCGTCGTAGGTCGACAGCCAGGTCACCTGGGCTCCCAGCAGATTGCGGGCGCGGACCACGATCGCGTGCAGCAGGCCGGTCAGGTCGAGCCGGCTGGACAGATCCTTGGCCGAATCGACCACCGCCAGCATGCCCTGCTCGCTTTGCTGTTGCAGTTCCAGCCGGTTCTGGACCGCCATCGCCATCCGCACCAGCTCGACGATGCCGGGCTTGCGCGGATCGTCGCCGGGAAGCGCTTCGGCCTCGGCCAGGCGGGCCGCGAATTCTTCCGCCGGCGCGCCGCGATGCAGCAGGCCGATGAGGCCGGCAGCGATGTCTTCGGCCGCATGGCCGATTTCCGCCATCATCATTCTTCAAACCCCTCGTTCGATGCTGATTTGGCAAGCGGCACGGGAACAGGCGGATGAGGCGCGCCCTTCGTCCGCAGGATTGGCTTGCCGGTTTTCGCCGACTTCCGGCGGCGTCGCGCCGGAGATGGCCGTGGAGAAAGATTCATTCTATCAACCCATCTCGGCAGGGTCGCATGCCGGGCGACGAACCGCAAGCGGATCGGCATGGCGCTTGGCCACACAAAATTGCGGGTCGCCATGTGGGGTCTTCACATTGAGTAGCTGCTCGCGGCTCCATATAGTGATCCCGGTGGCCGCTCGCGCCGATGCGCCGGCCTGGTTTTCCGTAAAATCCGCAGCAGTCCCCAGGACGGGCCGCCCGATCGGTCGCCCGCGCATACCCCCATTGATTCAATCAGGAGAGGAAAGATGAAGAAGTTACTGGACGGCCGGGTGGCGATCGTCACCGGCGCGGGCAGTGGGCTCGGTCGCGCCCACGCGATGGCGCTGGCGAAACACGGCGCCCGCGTGGTGGTCAACGATTTCGGCGGCGCCGATCCGGGCTCGCCGGGCAGGACGGTTGCCGACCAGATCGTCAGCGACGGCGGCATCGCGATCGCCGATGGCGGTGACGTCACCGACTTCGCCCGGATGGAACAGATGGTGGCGCGCGTGATGGACGAGTGGGGACGGGTCGACATCCTGGTCAACAACGCCGGCATCCTGCGCGACCGCACCTTCGCCAAGATGTCGCTCGACGACTTCCGCACCGTGCTCGAAGTGCACGTGATGGGCGCGGTCAACTGCACCAAGGCGGTGTGGGCGCAGATGCAGGCACAGAATTACGGCCGCATCGTGATGACCACCTCGTCGTCCGGCCTGTACGGCAACTTCGGCCAGGCCAACTATGGCGCCGCCAAGATGGCGCTGGTCGGGATGATGCAGACGTTGGCGCTGGAAGGCGCCAAGTACAACATCCGCGTGAACTGCCTGGCACCCAGCGCCGCGACGGCGATGACCGAAGGGCTGCTGCCGCCGGAGGCGCTGGCCCGCCTGACGCCCGAGCGCGTCAGCCCGGCCGTGATCGCGCTGGCCGGCGAGGACGCGCCGACGCGGATGATCCTGCTGGCCGGCGCTGGCAGTTTCGAGTGCGCTCACGTGACGATGACGCATGGGGTATACATCGACGATGCCGACGACCCGGCCGGACAGCTGTGCGTGCGTCTCGGCGAACTGCAGGATCGTACCGGCGAGGTGGTGCCGGGGTCGGGCTGGGAACAGTACCGCCTGGAACTGAGCAAGGTCGAGTCGAGCCAGGAAGGCGGCCGGATCGGCGCCTGACACAGGGTTTCCGCGGCACCTGGGTGCCGCGTTCCCTCCCGGCCGGCAGCTGCGGCGGAAGATTCTGCGTTCGCCGACGATCCGACCGTATCCGGTGCGGCAATTTCACCGACACGAGGCGCATGAAGTTGGTCGGCCGCAACTGTCGGAAGTGATGAAGACAAGCATGGTCGCTTCGCGGCCGGCGTTGCCGACAACGTCGCGCTCCGGGTCAAACGGTCGCAATGCCCGTCGCAACTGATCTTCCACGCCACAGCTACGGCGCCGCCCGGCTTGCCCGGCCGGCGCCGTCTTTTCTTCTCATGCGCAAATAGCCGATTGCTGCCCGAATTTCGGAACGGCTAACGGTCTGCTCCATGTCGCTATCGTCGGCGGCCCAGCGTCGAAGGGCTGAGGCCAACGACGTATGAAGGCGCATGCCAATGGGCCGAATAATCCGGCTCTCAATACGGAAAATGAAAATTGCCACACTCATGTCCGGCCTTGTATGTGCGATACATACATAGTTTTCGTCCCGTCATTCCCCGACACTACAGATCCTTAGGCAACGCCGTACCGAAGCCGTCCTTGCGCCCGTGTTGGCGGCAGGGAGCGGCCTTTTGCAACGAGCGCCTCGAGGGGCGCCCCGACCGGAAATCCGACTCTCAAGAATGCACATGAAAGACGCCGTCATCGTCTCCACCGCGCGCACGCCGATTGGCCGCGCGTTCCGCGGAGCGCTCAACAACATCAAGTCGCCGACCATGATGGGACACGCAATCCGCCACGCGGCGGCGCGTGCCGGTGTCGCCGGAGCCGAAGTCGACGACGTGGTCATCGGCAGCGTGCTGACCGCCGGGACCGGCGGCGGCAATCTGGCGCGCTACGCGGCGCTGGCCGCCGGTCTGCCCGACACGGTGTCCGGACAGACCATCGACCGCCAGTGCTCGTCCGGATTGATGGCGATCGCCACCGCCGCCAAGCAGATCATCGTCGACGGCATGCAGGTGGTCGTCGCCGGCGGCCAGGACAACATCTCGGCGGTGCAGAACCGCTACATGGAGTGGACCTGGCAGGAGGCCGATCCGAACGTCGTGGCCGCCGCCGAGCATGCCTACATGCCGATGCTGAAGACGGCCGAATTCGTCTCCGCGAAGTACGGCATCACGCGCGAGGCGCAGGACCGGTATGCGCTGGAATCGCAGCGCCGCACCGCGGCGGCCCAGCAGGCCGGGCTGCTGGATAGCGAGATCGTGCCGATCAGCACCGCCATGGCCGTCGTCGACAAGCAAAGCGGGCAGGTCAGCTACCGCGACGTCACCCTGACGATGGACGAGGGCAACCGCCCCGATACCACCTTCGAGGGACTGCAGGGATTGAAGCCGGTGATCGACGGCGGCGTGATCACCGCCGGCAACGCCAGCCAGCTGTCGGATGGCGCATCCGCCTGCGTGCTGATGGAGCGCCGGCTGGCCGAGCAGCGCGGGCTGCAGCCGCTCGGCATCTATCGCGGCATGGCGGTGGCCGGATGCGCGCCGGAAGAAATGGGGGTCGGGCCGGTGTACGCGATCCCCAAGCTGCTGGCTCAGCATGGCCTGAAGATCGCGGACATCGGCCTGTGGGAGCTGAACGAGGCGTTCGCCTGCCAGACGCTGTACTGCCGCGACCGGCTCGGCATCGATCCGGACATCTACAACGTCAACGGTGGCGGGATTTCTATCGGCCATCCGTACGGCATGACCGGCGCCCGGCTGGTCGGGCATGCGCTGATCGAAGGCCGGCGGCGCCGGGCCAAATATGTCGTGGTCGCGATGTGCGTGGGCGGCGGCATGGGTGCGGCCGGCCTGTTCGAAGTGGCATGAAACGCCGCTTGCTTCCGGCCGGCGAAGCCTGCGGCGCAAAAGGAGAAAGGACGGGTGCCGGCGTTCACCTCTTGGTATCGACTCACAGGCGAAAGGAGAAGGTTACGGCAGACAGTCGCTAGAACTCGCAGACGCAACACGACACGACATCATCCGTGCCCTGCACGGAACGCAACCGCGACAGGGTGTTCACAAAAATCCATAAGGAAGGAAGAGGCAATGACTATTCGTTTGAAATCCCTGATTCTCCCGCTTTCATTGGCTGCGGCGTTTGCCGCTCCGGCAATCGCCGGCGCCGAAACGGTGAAGATTGCGCTGATCGATCCCTTGTCCGGATCGTTCGCACCAGTCGGCCAGAACATGCTCCGCAGCTATCAGTATGTTGCCGAAAGGGCCAATGCCGAGCGCTGGGCCGGCGACACCACCTTTGAATTCACCGGTTTCGACAACAAGAGCAGCCCGCAGGAATCGCTGATCCAGCTGAAGGCGGCGATCGACCAGGGCTACCGCTACATCGTCCAGGGCAACGGCTCCGGCGTCGCGCTGGCGCTGGTCGATGCGATCAACAAGCACAACGAGCGCAATCCGGGCAAGGAGATCGTCTACCTGAACCATGCGGCGATCGATCCCGACCTGACCAACAGCAAGTGCAGCTTCTGGCACTTCGCGCTGGATGCCAACGTACCGATGAAGATGGAGGCGCTGACTTCCTATATGGCCAAGCGCCCGGAAGTCAAGAAGGTCTACCTGATCAACCAGAACTATGCATTCGGCCATTCGGTCCAGCGCGCCGCCAAGGACATGCTGAAGCGCAAGCGCTCGGACGTGGAAATCGTCGGCGACGACCTGCATCCGATCGGACAGGTCAAGGACTTCTCGCCGTACATCGCCAAGATCAAGGCCTCCGGCGCCGATACCGTCATCACCGGCAACTGGGGCGCCGATCTGGCGCTGCTGATCAAGGCCGCCAAGGATGCGGATCTGAAAACCAATTTCTACACCTACTACGCTGTCACCACCGGCACGCCGACCGCGATGGGGGCCGCCGGCGCCGACCACGTGAAATTCGTCGGTGTCTGGAACGCCAACAACCAGGGCTTCGTCGGCAAGGACATCGTCGAGGGCTTCAAGAAGAAGTACGACGACGACTACTACACGATGCAGACCTACAGCGGCCTGAAGCTGCTGAGCCAGGGGATCAAGGATGCCAAGTCGATCGACCCAGTCAAGGTTGCGTTCGCGATGGAAGGCAAGAAGGTGCAAAGCCTGAACGGCGAGGTGGAGATGCGCGCGGCCGATCACCAGCTGCAGCAGCCGCTCTACATTGCCACCTGGACCAAGCTCAACGGCAAGGACGTCAAGTTCGACCAGGAAAACACCGGCTACGGCTGGAAGACCGACCAGGTGCTCGACACCTATGTGGCGACCCAGCCGACTTCCTGCCAGATGAAGCGTCCCTCGAAGTAAGCGTGTCCTTGCAGCGTGGCGCGGGTGGCGCCACGCTGCTTTTTTTCATCGATTACAACCGAATCGCATACTCGATAGGGGCTGCTTCGTGGAGTTTACAGTCATCACCTTGCTGAACGGGTTGAGCTACGGCTTGTTGCTGTTCATGCTGTCGGCCGGCCTCACGCTGATCTTCAGCATGATGGGCGTCCTCAATTTCGCGCATGCCAGCTTCTACATGCTGGGTGCTTACTTCGCCTATGCGATCAGTACCCAGATCGGCTTCTGGCCGGCGCTGTTCATCGCGCCGCTGATCGTCG
>JBAUJK010000316.1:0-4912 GCA_049683695.1 Burkholderiaceae bacterium | reverse complement strand
CACCCCCCCATTCGATCAGCTGCGCACCCGGCAGCGCCAGTGGCGGCGCGGTGGTCGGCAGCACCAGCCGCCACAGATCGGTGTCGCCGTCACCGGCAAAAAAGTCGTCGTCCTGCTCGCGCAGCGCGTGCCAGAAAGCATCGGCCTGCGACGGCTCCAGCGCCTCTCCGCCCAGCTTCGCGCGCGCACTGGCGATCGCTGCCGCCGCGCCCTCCAGCCGCAGCGTCAGCTGCCCGTCGCTCCAGGCCGAAGCGGTGATCGGCAGCGGCTGGCCGCCCCAGCGGTTCAGCGCCTGCAGCGCCTCGTCCTGCGGCAGTTCGAAGCGCAGCGTGGCGCATGCCGCCGGCTGCGGCAGCACCTTCAGCGACACTTCGAGGATCAGCCCAAGCACCCCGAGCGAGCCGGCCAACAGCCGCGAGACGTCGTAGCCGGCGACGTTCTTCATCACCTGGCCGCCGAAATGCAGCACTTCGCCGCGGCCATCCATCAGCACCGCGCCAAGCACGAAATCGCGCACCGCGCCGGCGGCCTGGCGGCGCGGACCGGACAGGCCGGCCGCGACCATGCCGCCGACGGTGGCGCCGGCGCCGAAATGCGGCGGCTCGAACGCCAGCATCTGCCGCTGTGCGGCCAACGCGGCCTCGATCTCGGCCAGCGGCGTGCCGCAGCGCGCGGTAATCACCAGCTCGGTCGGCTCGTAGTCGACGATGCCGCGATAACCGGCGGTCGGCAGCGGTTCGGCCGCCGCCGGAAGCGGCTCGCCGTACCAGTCCTTGCTGCCGCCACCGACGATCGAAAGCGGCTGACGGCGCGCGCTGGCGTCGGCCACGCGCGCGCGCAATTGCTGCAATGCCTGTTCCATGTCGTCCATTCCAGTAGCGTCAGAAGCGCGGCAGATCGGGGAATTTCAGCGCGCCGCGCCGCACGTGCATCTTGCCGTATTCGGCGCAGCGCACCAGCGTCGGGATCGCCTTGTCCGGATTCAGCAGGAAGGCCGGGTCGAACGCGCGCTTGACGCCGAGGAAGGCTTCCCGCTCCTCTGGCGAGAACTGCACGCACATCGAATTGATCTTCTCGATGCCGACGCCGTGCTCGCCGGTGATGGTGCCGCCGACCTCGACGCACAGTTCCAGGATTTCGGCGCCGAAGTGTTCGGCGCGCTCGAATTCGCCCGGCAGGTTGGCATCGAACAGGATCAGCGGGTGCAGGTTGCCGTCGCCGGCATGGAACACGTTGGCACAGCGCAGCCCGTACTTCGCTTCCATCGCCTCGATGCCGAGCAGCACCTGCGCCAGCTTCTTGCGCGGGATGGTGCCATCCATGCAGTAATAGTCGGGCGAGATGCGGCCGGCAGCCGGAAAGGCATTCTTGCGGCCGGACCAGAAGCGCAGCCGCTCGGCTTCCGATTGCGACACTTCGAGCCGGGTGGCGCCGGCGGCGGCCAGCACCGCGCTCATGCGGGCGATTTCCTCTTCGACTTCTTCGGCGGTACCGTCCGACTCGCACAGCAGGATCGCCGCAGCGTCGGTGTCGTAGCCGGCCTGGACGAACGGCTCGACCATGCGCGAACTGGTGCGGTCCATCATTTCCAGCCCGGCCGGAATGATGCCGGCGGCGATCACCGCCGCCACCGCATCGCCGCTCTTCACGACGTCGTCGAACGAAGCCATGATCACGCGCGCCGCCTGCGGCTTCGGCACCAGCTTGACCGTGACTTCGGTGACGATGCCGAGCATGCCTTCGGAGCCGATGAACACCGCCAGCAGGTCGAGCCCGGGCGCGTCCGGCGCGGTGCCGCCGAGTTCGACCACCTCGCCGTCGATGGTCACCATCCGCACGCGCAGCACGTTGTGCACGGTCAGCCCGTACTTCAGGCAGTGCACGCCGCCGGAGTTCTCGGCGACGTTGCCGCCGATGGTGCAGGCGATCTGCGACGATGGATCGGGCGCGTAGTACAGGCCGTGCGGCGCCGCGGCTTCCGAGATCGCCAGGTTGCGCACGCCCGGCTGCACCACCGCGGTGCGCGCCAGCGGATCGACGGCGAGGATGCGCTTCAGCTTGGCGGTCGACAGCACCACGCCGTCGGCGATCGGCAGCGCGCCGCCGGACAGGCCGGTGCCGGCACCGCGCGGCACGATCGGCACCTTCAGTTCGCGGCAGGCGTTCAGCACCGCGATCACCTGCGCCTCGCTTTCCGGCAGTGCCACCACCATCGGCAATTGCCGGTAGGCGGCCAGGCCGTCGCACTCGTAGGGGCGCGTGTCTTCGGCATCGAACAGCACGCAGTGCGCCGGCAGGCAGGCGCGCAGCGCATCCACCACCTGCCGCTGGCGATCGGCCGGGGGAAAGGTTTCGGAAGGCATGTTCATGAATTCGGGTCCACTGACGGCGTCACGGCGACGCCGCATTCCTGCAGTGTAACGAAACGGCGGCCGCCGCAGCGCCGGCGGCCGGCTTTTCCGGCTGAATGTTTTGGCGCAGGCCGTGAAAAAAATTCACGGCGACGCCAGCGGCTCAGTTCTTCAGCCAGCCGCGGCGGCGGAAATACCAGAATGGCGCCAGCGCCGAAGCCACCATCATCGCCACCGCCATCGGATACCCGAAAGTCCAGTCGAATTCCGGCATGATCTTGAAATTCATGCCGTAGACGCTGGCGATCAGCGTCGGCGGCAGGAATGCGACCGAGGCCACCGAGAAGATCTTGATGATCTTGTTCTGGTTGATGTTGATGAAGCCGACCGTCGCATCCATCAGGAAGTTGATCTTGTCGAACAGAAAGGCGGTGTGGCCGTCCAGCGATTCGATGTCGCGCAGGATCTGGCGCGCTTCCTCGAACTGGTCCGGGTTCAGCAAACGTCCGCGCATCAGGAAGCTGACCGCGCGCCGGGTATCCATCATGTTGCGGCGGATGCGACCGTTCAAGTCCTCTTCCTGCGCGATCGCGTTCAGGATCTCGGCGGCAGCGGCGTCGGTCATTTCCTTCTGCAGCACGCTGCGGCTGACCGCTTCCAGGCTCTGGTAGATGCCTTCCAGCGCATCGGCCGAGTATTCGGCATCGGTCGAATACAGGTCGATCAGCACGTCCTTGTAATCGGTGATCGAACCCGGGCGCGAGCGCGCGCGCATGCGCACCAGCCGGAACACCGGCAAGTCCTCGCTGTGCATCGAAAACAGCATGTTGCGCGCCAGGATGAAGGCCACCGTCACGGTCGGCGTCGGGCCGTCGTCCTCGTCGATCAGGAAATCGGTGCGCAGGTGCAAGTCGCCGTTTTCCGCTTCGTAGTAGCGGGCCGAGGCCTCGATGTCCTTGACCTCGTCCTCGCCCGGCAGCGTCACGCCGTAGATGCTCTTGACCCAGGTGCGCTCGTCGTCGTTGGGATCGGTCAGATCGACCCAGATCGGGTGGCTGTTTTCCAGATCCGCGCGCGTTTCCACCTTGGTCTGGTTGAGCCGCCCGTTTTGCAATACGAATACGTTGATCATGTGATTTCCTGCTGCGCCGACAGGCGCAGGCTGTTCGGCAAACGGCTGCCACGGTTTGCACGGAGAGTCAGGGGCGGGGTCCGGCTCGCGCAATCGGCGCCGCGCCGCCCCTGTCGGGTGGCATGGCGCCAGCAACGCACTCTCGAAAATCTAGTCGGGACGGATGACCGCGCGATGACAGCCGGATGCGCCGGCTGCCGCGCCCTTCGCGAACGCGAACAGCGCAAGTGTACTTTCAAGCCCCTGCGCAGGCAAGCGGCGGCGCAGTCGGACAGCGCCGCCGGCGCCGCAGCCGGCCTGCCCGGCTAGGGCAGCTCGGCCGCGCCCATGCGGCGCAGGATCAGCGCGCTGCGGCGTTCCAGGTAGGCGGAACCGCGGTTGCGGTCGTAGTAGCGCGGATTCGGCAGCATCACCGCCAGCCGCGCCGCCTGCGCCGGGCTCAGGCTGGCGGCGGAAATTCCATAGTAATGGCGCGCCGCCGCCTCGGCGCCGTAGACGCCGTTGCCCCATTCCACCACGTTCAGGTAGATCTCGAAGATGCGCTGCTTGTCCATCCAGAATTCGAGCATGTAGGCGATCACGAATTCCTGGCCCTTGCGCAGATAGCTGCGCTTGCCGGACAGGAACAGGTTCTTCGCCAGCTGCTGCGTGATGGTGGAGCCGCCGGCCACCACCCTGCCCTTCTTCTGGTTCTTCTGGTAGGCCTTTTCCAGCGCATCCCAGTCGACCCCCTGGTGCTCGGCGAAGCCGGAATCCTCGGCGGCGATGATGGCGCGCTTCAGGTGGCGCGAGATGTTGCGGTACGGCACCCATTGGTACTGCAGCTGCGCCCGTGGATTCTTTTCGCGCAGCACCTGCAGCTGCTGCTGCATGAAGCTGGTCGATTCCGGGTTGTGGTCGACCCACCACCAGATCTGCACGAAGAAATACAGCTGCACCAGCAGCACCAGCGCCACCGCCGCCCCCAACAGCCACAGCAGCAACCGCGCCAGCCCCTTCAGCAGCTTCATCCGGAGGCCAGCCGGGCGCGCAGTTCGGCCAGCACCGGCCCGGTCTGCGGCCGCACGCCGCGCCACACGAAGAACGATTCGGCGGCCTGCTCGACCAGCATGCCGAGGCCGTCGCGGGTGTGCGCACCGTGGCTGGCGGCGAAGCGCAGGAACACGGTCGGCGCGGCGCCGTACATCATGTCGTAGCAGAAGCTGTCGGCGCCGAACACCGACGGCGGCAGCGCCGGTAGCTGCGCGTCGAGGCTGGCCGAGGTGGCGTTGACGATCACGTCGAAGGGCGCTTCCGCGCCCAGCTGGTCGAAAGCGGCGGCCGCAACCGGCCCTTGCGCTGCGAAGCGATGCGCCAGCTCGGCCGCGCGCTGCGGCGTGCGGTTGGCCACCAGCAGCTGCGCCGGCCGCTGCTGCAACAGCGGCAGCAC
>JBAUJK010000315.1:0-2412 GCA_049683695.1 Burkholderiaceae bacterium | reverse complement strand
TCTGGAAGCTGCGCGACAGCCCGCGCCGGTTGATTTCGAACGGTTTCAGCCGGGTAATGCTGTCGCCGCGCAGCAGGATGTCGCCGGCGCTGACCGGAAAGCGGCCCGAGATCAGGTTGAACAGCGTCGACTTGCCGGCGCCGTTCGGGCCGATGATGGCGATCCGCTCGCCCTGCGCCACCTGCAGCTGCGCCCCGCGAATGATCTCGGTCTTGCCGAAACTCTTGCGCACGTCCCGCAATTCAAGCGCATACGTCATGCCGCCGCCCTCCGGATCGCATCTTCGATTTCTCCATTCGCTTCGCCCCATGTATGCAGGAAGGTTTTTCGGGTTCGGCGAAACGCCAGCGCGCCCAGCGCAAACACGCCGATCGCGATGCTCCAGTTGAGCAGCGACGATGCGTCGATCCTGTGGCCCATGCGCGTCATCAGCGGGCCGTTGGCCGAGTTCAGCGTCAGGTGGTACAGCATCTCGATCATCATCACCACGCCGGCGCCGGCCACCAGGGTTGCCGCGCCGACCAGCGCGAGGCCGGGCAGGACGCGGCCGAACTTGCCGAACTTGATCAGCCGCACGTTCATCATCAGCAGGCTGGCGACGCCGCCGGGGACGTACATCACGATGATGATGAAGAAGATGCCCAAGTACAGCAGCCAGGCCGGCGTGAATTCGGGCAGCATCACGGTCAGGAACACGCCGATCACGGCGCCGATCATCGGGCCGAAGAAGAAGCCGACGCCACCGATGAAGGTGAACAGCAGCACCGCGCCGGACTGTGCCGCCGACACGTTTTCGGCAGTCACTATCTCGAAGTTGATCGCCGACAGGCCGCCCGCGATGCCGGCGAAGAAGCCCGACAGCACCAGCGTCAGGTATCGTACCCATTGGGTGTTGTAGCCGACGAATTCGACCCGCTCCGGGTTGTCGCGCACCGCGTTCGCCATGCGGCCGAGCGGCGTCTGCGTGAACGCATACATGCCGACAGTGGCGACGAACAACCAGAACGCGATCAGGTAATACACCTGGATCTGCGGTCCGTAGCTGACGCCCATGAAGGTTTCGCCATAGACCCGGTTGCTGCTGATGCCGCCCTCGCCGCCGAAGAACTCGGGGAACATCAGCGAGCAGGAAAACACCAGCTCGACGATGCCGAGCGTGATCATCGCGAACGGCGTGCCGGATTTCTTGGTGGTGACGTAGCCGAACAGCACGCCGAAGAACATCCCGGCCAGGCCGCCGACCAGCGGAATCAGCGGCAACGGCAGCCAGATCGCGCCGCCGCCGGCCAGATTCATCGCATGGATCGCGAAGAACGCGCCGAGTCCGGAATAGACGGCATGGCCGAACGACAGCATGCCGCCCTGCCCCAGCAGCATGTTGTAGGACAGCGCGAAGATCATCATGGTGCCGATCTGCGACAGGATCGACAGCGAAGCACCCCTGCTGAAAACCAGCGGCGCGACCACCAGCAGCAGCGCGAAGCCGCTCCAGATCAAGAGGCGCATCAGGTTCACGGGCTTGGCATTCATGGTGGAAACAGTGGTCAAGGTAGTCACGGCGTCATCCTTCCCGGGTACCCATCAGACCGCGCGGCCGGAAGATCAGGATCAGCACCAGCAGCAGGTACGGCAGGATCGGCGCCACCTGGGAAATCGTCAGTTTCAGTACCGGGAAGCCGAAGGTGTCGGACGTGACGACGGCCCCGAAGCCGCCGAACAGCGTCGCCATCGAATAATCGAGCGCCACCGCGAAGGTCTGCAGCACGCCGATCAGCAGCGACGCCAGCAGGGCGCCGGTCAGCGACCCCATGCCGCCGACCACCACCACCACGAAGATGATGCTGCCGACCGCCGCCGCCATGTTCGGCTCGGTGACGAAGGCATTGCCGCCGATCACGCCGGCCAGCCCGGCCAGCGCACAGCCGCCACCGAACACCAGCATGAACACGCGCGGCACGTTGTGGCCGAGCGCTTCCACCGTGTCCGGATGGGTCAGCGCCGCCTGGATCACCAGGCCGATGCGGGTGCGCGTCAGCACCAGGTAGATCGCCACCAGCATCAGCACCGCCACCAGCATCATGAAGCCGCGGTAGGTCGGGAAGGTGGTGGTAAACAGCGTGAACAGCGGGCCATCCAGCTCGGCCGGAACCGGATACGGCACCGCCGCCCGGCCCCACACCAGCTGCACCAGTTCGACCACCACGTAGGACAGGCCGAAGGTGAACAGCAGTTCCGGCACGTGGCCGTACTTGTGCACGGTGCGCAGGCCATAGCGCTCGACCAGCGCGCCGAACAGGCCGACGATCAGCGGCGCGATGAACAGCGCCGGCCAGAAGCCGATCTGGGTACTGATCGCATAGGCGAAGTAAGCACCCAGCATGTAGAAGCTGGCATGCGCGAAATTGAGGACGC
>JBAUJK010000314.1:0-1690 GCA_049683695.1 Burkholderiaceae bacterium | reverse complement strand
CAGCCAGCCGGTGATGGCGGCGCGCGCCGCCGCCTTGCCGTCCGGGGCCACCGCGTCTTCCAGGTCGACGATCACCACGTCGGCGCCGGCGGCGCAGGCCTTGTCGAAACGCTCCGGGCGGTCGCCGGGCACGAACAGGTAGGAACGGGGCAGGGCGTGATTCATATCGGTCTTCCGCATGTCAGTGGAAAAAGAATGCGACCCGGGCAGCCTGTTCCAGGCTCCGGATGCGCTCGAACGCGGCGCGCATTTCGGCCGCGTCGGCGCCGCCGCCGAAGGCGGCCAGCCGCAGCGCCTTCTGCTCCAACTCACCGCGCGTCAGTGTATTGCCCGGATCGCCCTTCGGCTCGTCGACGCGACCGTGCAGCGTGCGGCCGTCGGCGGTTTGCACGCTGACCTTGCCGATCCAGCGCTGCGGATAGGCGCCGTCCACTTCGGTGTCGAGTTCCATGCGCACCCTGGCGCGGAATTCGGCGATGCGCGGGTCGTTGAAATGCTGCTCGAATTCGGCCAGGCCGGCGCGGTCGAAATGCGCGATCAGGCCGAGCACGGTACCCATCGAGAATTTCGCCTGGTGCACGGTCTTCGGCTCGACCACCGGTCCCAGCACGTCGATCGCGCCCTGGTGCACGTGCGCACTGACGGCGACGATCTGGTCCGGCCGCAGCCGATGCTCGGCGATCACCTGCTGCAGCGCGTCGGCGGCCGGATGCGTGTGGCGGCACGACGCATGGAACTTGAACGAGGTTTCGGCCAGCGTCCAGCGGCTGCCGAGGCGGTCGGTCAGGCGCGCCGGGTCGGCGTCGGTCGACATGCCGGCCGCCATCCCCTGCGCGCCTTCCAGGATCTGGCGTGCGCCGGTGAAGCCGTCGCCGGCCAGATAGGCGGCTGTCAGGCCGCCGGCCGCCGCGTGGGCGGTATGCAGCTGCTTGGAGTCGGCGGCGTCGCGCAGGAATTCCCACAACCCGGCGGCCTGGGTGCCGGCCGAACCGAACGCATCCAGCATTTGCGCCGGCGACAGTTGCAGCAGCCGTCCGGCCGCGGCGGCCGCCGCCAGCGTGCCGGCGGTGCCGGTGGTGTGGAACACCTTGTAGTGCGAGCGGCCGAGGAATTCGCCGACCCGGATGCCGACTTCATAGCCGGCTACCGCCGCCGTCAGCAGCTCGCGGCCGCTGGCACCCTGCGATTGCGCGACCGCCAGCGCGGCCGGAAACACCACGGCCGCCGGGTGGAATACCGAACCGTTGTGGACATCGTCCTGCTCGGCGAAATGCGATGCCGCCGCGTTCACCATCGCGGCGAACAGCGGCGAGGTGCGGCGGCGCGAGATCAGCACCTCGGCAGCGCCGTCGGCCGGCCCCATGCGGCGCGCGAAGTTGTCGATCGCCGCGACCGGGCGCGCGCCCTTGCCGGCCAGCGTCGAACCGAGCCAGTCCAGCAGCAGGTCTTCGGCACGTCGCACGACATCTGGGGGTATATCTTCAAACCGGAGGGAAGACGCGAAGCATGCAAGGGTATGGCTGGGAGTATCTGTGGTCATCGGGTTGTCCGGAAAAAATCAGATTGCGCCGCGAGCGCGCAGCGCGGCGATCGCGGCGGCATCGTAGCCGAGTTCGGCCAGGATGTGCTCGGTGTGCTGGCCCAGTGCCGGCACCGGGTCCATCCGCGCCGCGGCGGCGGAGGGTGCGCC
>JBAUJK010000313.1:0-3412 GCA_049683695.1 Burkholderiaceae bacterium | reverse complement strand
ACCTTTTTCCTGGCCAATGAAAAGACCGTGAATGGCGACTATTCACTCGACCCGTCGTGGGCGCCGTACTGGAAGGCGCGCGTGGCCGAGGGCCATGCGTTCGGCAGCCATACCTTCGATCATGTCTACGTGCTGCGCGACCGCGCCGACGGCAGGATGGACATGAAGCCGCAGTTTGGCGCCGACGCCGGCAAGACCGTAGCCTGGAACGCGGAGCAATACTGCGCCGAGATCGAGCGCGTGGCCACGCGCTTCCACGAACTGACCGGCGCCACGCTCGACCCGCTGTGGCGCGCGCCGGGCGGGCGCCTGACGCCGAACCTGAAGGCGGCCGGCGCCGCCTGTGGCTATGCGCACGTCGGCTGGTCGCCGGCCGGCTTTTCCGGCGACGAGCTGCCCAGCGACAAGTGGCCGAACGCGCTGCTGCTGAAGCGCACGCTGGCCACCCTGAAGGATGGCGACATCTTCATGGCGCACCTGGGCATCTGGTCGCGCCGCGATCCGTGGGCGCCGGCGGTGCTGGAGCCGCTGTTGGCCGGGCTGGAACAGAAGGGGTTCTGTTTCGCCACGCTGCGCGAGCATCCGGCCTACCGCGCCGCTGTTCGCGACAGCCACGCCGGAGCGCATTGATGGACAGCCTGGTCAACCTGTTCACCGAGGTTCAGGGCTGGCTGTTCCAGAGCGTGGTGCTGCCGCTGGTTTACCAATTGGGCCTGGGCGAATGGACCGAGGAAGCCTTCAACGGCACCGAATGGTTCCTGGTCGGCCTGCTGGAACTGGCCGTGCTGTACCTGCTGCTGCGGCCGCTGGAAGCCTGGATCCCGGTGCAGCAAAGGCTGGCGCCGGGCGCGCGCCGCATCGATTTCCTGTACACCTGCATCCACCGCCTCGGGCTGTTCACGCTGGCGGTGTTCCTGCTGCTGTCGCCGCTGTACGACGCGCTGGCCGAACAGCTGCGGCTGCGCGGCTTTTCCCCGTTCAACCTGGAACAGCTGTGGCCGGGCGTGACCGACATCCCGCTGGTCAGCTTTTTCGTCTACCTGGTGGTGCTGGATTTCTGCGACTACTGGTACCACCGCGCCAGCCATCATTTCGACTGGTGGTGGGGACTGCACAGCCTGCACCATAGCCAGCGCGAGCTGAACCTGTGGTCGGACGATCGCAACCACCTGCTCGACAGCCTGCTGCGCGACGTCACCATGGCGCTGGTGGCACTAGTGATCGGCGTCGAACCGGGACAGTACGTGCTGCTGGTGGTCGCTACCCGCATGCTGCAGAGCCTGCAGCACGCCAACGTGCGCGTCCATTTCGGCGCTATCGGCGAGCGGCTACTGGTATCGCCGCGCTACCACCGGCGTCACCATGCGATCGGCATCGGCCACGAATCGAAAGGGGAGGGCTCGCTGGGCGGCCACAATTTCGCGGTGCTGTTCCCGGTCTGGGACATCCTGTTCGGCACCGCGCGCTTCGGCGCCGGCTTCGAGGCCGCCGGCATCCGCGACCAGCTGCCGCCGCCGCAGGGCGCCGGCCGCGACTACGGCCGCGGCTTCTGGGCCCAGCAATGGCTGGGGCTGGCGCGCATGGTCGAATTCGCGCGCCGGCGGGGCGGCTGATGCAGGCCGCGCTGCTCGCCTTCGGCCGCGCACTGTGGTCGCAGCTGCACTGGCGCATGCTGCTGCTGACGCTGCTGCCGTTCCTGGCCTCGGCCGTGCTGTGGGGCGTGGCGCTGTGGCTCGGGCTGCAGCCGCTGATCGACTGGCTGCAAGCCTGGTTCGTCGAGCATCAGGGTTTCGGCGCGGTCGGCCGCATGCTCGGCTGGCTCGGGCTGGGCGCGCTGAAGGCGGTAATCGTGCCGCTGCTGGCGATGTGGGCGCTGCTGCCGCTGATGATCCTGACGGCGCTGGTATTCGTCGCCACGCTGGCGATTCCGGCGATCGTCAAGCATGTCAGCTACCGCTCCTATCCGGCGCTGGAGGAACGGCACGGCGGCACCTTCCTCGGCAGCTTGTGGACTTTCTGCTCGACCTTCGTGGTGTTCGCGGTGCTGTGGCTGGCGACCTTGCCGCTGGCGCTGGTGCCGCCGCTGACCTTCATCATCCAGCCGCTGTTGTGGGGCTGGCTGACCTATCGCGTGATGGCCTACGATGCGCTGGCCCAGCATGCCAGCGCCGACGAGCGGCGCGCGATCCTGCGCCAGCACCGCTGGCCGCTGCTGCTGATCGGCGCCGTCACCGGTGCAATGGGCGCCGCGCCGACGCTGCTGTGGCTGGGCGGCGCGCTGTCGGTGATCTTCTTCCCGCTCCTGGCGGCCGGATCGATCTGGCTGTACGTGCTGGTGTTCGTGTTTACCGGGCTATGGTTCCAGCACTATTGCCTGGCGGCGCTGGCGCAGTATCGGGCACGGACCGAGGCCGGTGCTGCCGCCGCCGTCGTTTTGCCGCATGATACGCAGACGACACGCTTCAAGGACATCAACTAGGAGCCCATCCCGGTAGCCGGGACAGGCTCCGACGGGCGCCGCGCCCTTATGGAAACGACATGGCAATCGGACTCATCATCATCGGCGACGAAATCCTGTCCGGCAAACGCAGCGACAAGCACTTTGCCAAGGTCATCGAGATCCTGGCCGCGCGCGGGCTGCAGCTGGGTTGGGCCGAAATCATCGGCGACGATCGCGAACGCATCACCGCCACGCTGCGCCGTACGCTGGCCGGTGCCGACATCGTGCTGTGCTGCGGCGGCATCGGCGCCACGCCGGACGACCATACCCGCCAGTGCGCGGCGGCGGCGCTCGGCGTGCCGCTGGAACTGCAGCCGGAGGCGAAGCGCCTGATCCAGGAACGCATCGCCGAGATGGCGCGCGCCGGCAACGTGCCGGCCGACTTCGATGCGCCTGAAAACCTGCAGCGGCTGAAGATGGGCGAGTTCCCGCAAGGTGCGGCGATCGTGCCGAACCCGTACAACAAGATTCCCGGCTTCGCGCTGTATCCCGGCAGCGGCCGCGCGCACTATTTCGCGCCCGGCTTTCCGGTGATGGCGTGGCCGATGATCGAATGGGCGCTGGATACCCACCATGCCGGCCTGTTCCACCGCGAAACGCGGCTGGAGCAGTCGGTGCTGCTGTTCGACGCGATGGAATCGACCATTACGCCACTGATGGAAGAGATCGAGGCCGAGTTCCCCGGTGCCAAGGTGTTTTCGCTGCCGAATGTCGGCGACGCCGTCACCCGCCGCCATATCGAACTCGGCGTCAAGGGCGAGGCGCGGCAGGCGGCGCCGGCCTTCGAACGGCTCCTGGCCGGGCTCGACCGGCTCGGCATCGCGTGGCAGCGAACCTGACGCGATCCTGATGCCGCCCTGACGCGGCGCCGCTTGCTATGATGGCCGCTTTGCGCATCCTGCAGGGCCACCA
>JBAUJK010000312.1:0-7931 GCA_049683695.1 Burkholderiaceae bacterium | reverse complement strand
GGCGCACCGTGGCCGTGCTCGGACGCAGCGATTCCAGCGCCCGGATCGCCGCGACGGTCTGGTGCTTGGCGCGCGCCTCCAGCCATTTGCCGAGCAGTACCAGGGTGATCACTACTGCCGACGATTCGAAGTACAGATGCGCATGTTCGCCGTGCGCTGCCAGCAGGTACAGCGACAGCCCGTAGGCGGCGCTGGTGCCGAGCGCGACCAGCAGGTCCATGTTGCCGGTGCGCGCCAGCAGAGCCTTCCAGCCGGCCTTATAGAAGCGTGCGCCGAGCCAGAACTGCACTGGCGTCGCCAGCGCCAGCTGTAGCCAGCCCGGCAGCATCCAGTTCTGGCCGAACGGCATGCCGAGCATCGGTGCCACCAGCGGCAGCGACAGTATGGCGGCCGCGGCTACTGGCCACCATGCCGGCCGGCGCGCGGTGCCGACAGCTTCGGTACTCGCGGCATCGCCGGCGACGCTGGCCTGGTAGCCGGCGCGTTCGATGGCGGCGATCAGCGTCGCCGCGTCGAGGCCGGCGCCGGCGACGTGCGCCTTTTCGGTTGCCAGGTTGACGCTGGCGTCGGCCACGCCCGGCACCTGCTTCAATGCCTTCTCCACCCGGCCGACACAGGAGGCGCAGGTCATGCCGGCGACGGATAGTTCGAAATCCTGCTGGGGCACCTGATAGCCGGCCCGTTCGACCGCGGCCGACAGCGTCCCCAGGCTGACTTCGGCGCCGGCCTGCACGCTGGCCTTTTCGGTGGCCAGATTGACGCTGGCGGCATGCACGCCGGGCACCGCACGCAAGGCTTTCTCGACGCGGCCGACGCACGAGGCGCAGCTCATGCCGGCGATGCTGAAGCTGAAATCGGTGGAATCGCTGGCCGTTTCCATGGGTTTGTTCCTGTCTTTTGCTACGAATGTGTTCAGGATAAACCTTCCATCGATGGCAAGGTCAAGCGCGAAAACCGGCGCTCGAAGAGCGTATGCAAAGGTGAGGGCGGGTGGCTTGACCTTGCCACCGTAGGAACGCTTATAGTGGGATTTTTACTTGCCAAAGGAAGCGAAATGCTGGAATTCACGGTGCAGGACATGACCTGCGGCCACTGCGTGGCGACCATTACCAAGGCGGTGCAGCAGGCCGACGGCGGCGCCCGCGTCGACGCCGACGTGCAAAGCCACCTGGTGCGCGTGGCTGGCGCGGCCGATTCGCAGGCGGTCGAGGATGCGATCCGCGCGGCCGGCTATACGCCGCAACGGCGCGGCTGAGTCATTCGGCCGGGATATACTCCCTTGGTATGCCTCTTGAGTCGGGTGTATACCGGTCATTTTTGGCACATACTCCTGATATTCATCAATAAAAAAGGCGCTCCTTCGAGCGCCTTTTGGTTTTGATGCGGCAGGATCGCTTACTGGATCTTGGCCTTCTTGCGCAATTCTTCCTGATACGCGGCCAGCTTCTTCTGCTGCAGCGATTCGGCGATCTGCGGCTTGACTTCCTCCAGCGCCGGCACCTTGGCCGGGCGTGTGTCTTCCAGCTTGATCACGTGATAGCCGAACTGCGACTTGACCGGGGTTTCGGTGATCTGGCCCTTTTGCAGCGCCACCATCGCGTCCGAGAACGGCTTGACGAAGGAGGACGGCGAAGCCCAGTCGAGATCGCCGCCGTTGGCGGCCGAGCCGGTGTCCTTCGACTGCTTGGCCAGGTCTTCGAACTTGGCGCCGCCCTTCAGCTTGGCGATGATCGCCTTGGCTTCGTCTTCGGTGTCGACCAGGATGTGGCGTGCGTGATATTCCTTATCGCCGGCCTGGGCCTTGAACTTGTCGTATTCGGCCTGGATGTCGGCATCCTTGACCGGGTTCTTTTTCAGGAAATCGGCCACCAGCGCGCGAATCACGATCGACTGCCGCGCCATTTCCAGCTGCGCCTTCACGTCCTGGTTGTCTGCCAGACCCAGCTTGTTGGCTTCCTGCATCAGGATTTCACGGTTGATCAGTTCTTCCTTGATCATCGTGCGCAGCTGCGGCGAATCGGGCTGCCCCTGAGCGGCCATCTGCTTGACCATCATGTCGGCGCGCGACGACGGAATCGGCTTGCCGTTGACCACGGCCAGGTTTTGCGCCAGCGCGGGGATGGCTGCGGCTGCAAAAAGGGCTACCAGCAAGCGGGCAGGTTTGAAAGACATGAGTAAAGTCCTAACAGTGGGAAAGGTTGAGAATGGTAAGGCGCAGCAGAAGGGAAGTGAACTGGTATTTTTACTATTCAATCCTGCGCCTCCGATGGCGCCAGCGCGATGACGGCCAGAGCATGGATTTCGGACCGCATCATGTCATCCAGATAATGATACACCAGCCGGTGCCGCGCCAGCCGGTTCTGCCCCTCGAAACAATCCGCCACCAGCCGCACCGTGTAGTGGCCGCCGCCGGAAGCGGCGCCGGGATGGCCGACGTGCAGCGCGGAGTCGTCGGTTACTTGACATTCCAGCGGCGATAAAGTTGCGCACAGCCGTTCGCGGATGCGCTCGACCCGGGTATCGGCGGCGGCCGTCATTCGGCGTCCTTGATGTGTTTCGACAGCATCAGGCTTTGCGCGACGACGAACGCGAACATCAGCCCCATGCCGCCGAACAATTTGAAGTTGACCCAGGCAGCAGTCGAGAAGCTGAAGGCGACGTACAGGTTCAGTATGCCCATCACTGCGAAGAACGCCATCCAGGCCAGCCCCAGCCGCTGCCAGGTGGCATCCGGCAATGCGATCTGCTTTTCCATCATCGCGCGGATCAGGTTCTTGCCGAACAGGAACTGGCTGGCGAACAGCGCTGCCGCGAAGCACCAGTACAGCACGGTCGGCTTCCACTTGATGAAGGTTTCATTGTGGAAGTAGATGGTGGCGCCGCCGAAAACGCCGATGATCGCCAATGACACCCACAGCATCGGATCGACCCGCCTCGAGCGCAGCAGCAGATAGCCGATCTGGGCCACGGTGGCGACGATCGCGACCGCGGTGGCCAGCAGGATCGGCGCCTGGGCAGTGGTGACCACACCGCCGGAAACGAAGCCGGACAGGTATTGCGCGGCGAACGCCTGGGCGGCATCGGCGTGGCCTTCACCCCATTTGAAAATGCCGAAAAACAGGATGACCGGGAACAGATCGAACAGGAACTTCATTTGGCCGCGGATGCCTTCGAATCGGTTGAGGCGGTCTGGTCTTCGGGGGTGAAGCTCAGCGACGCCGAATTGATGCAGTAGCGCAAGCCGGTCGGCGGCGGCCCGTCCGGAAAGACGTGGCCGAGGTGGGCGTCGCAGACATTGCACAGGATTTCCGTGCGAATCATGCCATAGCTGCGGTCCATGCGCTCACGCACGTTGGCCGGATCGAGCGCACGGAAATAGCTCGGCCAGCCGCAGCCGGATTCGAACTTGGCGTCCGATTCGAACAGCGGCGTGCCGCAGCACACGCAGGTATAGATGCCGGGTTCGTGGTGATCCCAGTAGCGGCCGGTGAAGGCGCGCTCGGTCGCCGCGTGGCGCGTGACCTGGTATTCGAGCGGATCGAGCTGCGCGCGCCATTCGGCGTCGCTTTTCTGAAGTTTGGCGGAGGTCATTGGAACTGCCTTTCGATCGTGGATCAGGAGGAACAGCTGACTTCGAGGTGCGCGGCCCAGTCGGGTGGCAACTCGGCATAACGGGAATTTTCCGGCTGGTCGTCGAACGGACGCTGCAACACCCGGAGCAATCTGGCGACTTCGGAAAAATCGCCTTTCTGCGCCTGTTCGATCGCGACTTGTGCCAGGTAATTGCGCAACACGTATTTGGGGTTGGCCGCATGCATTGCAAGCCGGCGCGCGGGGTCCGCGCTGTTCTCGGCGCGCAACCTCTGCCGGTAGTCGGCGGCCCAAGCGTCGAAGGCAGCGCGGTCGAGGAACAGGTCGCGCAGCGGTGCGTCATGCTGCGGTTCTTCGATGCGCAATTCCCCAAGCAGCCGGAAGAACAGCGTGAAATCGACATGGTTGGCCTGCATCAGCGCGAACATCCGGTCCAGCAGGCCGTCGTCGCCAGCCTGCACGGTGGCAAGGCCGAGCTTGGCGTGCAGCAACAGGTCCAGGTGGCCGGCGTATTCCGGCTGATACACCGCCAGCGCCGCGTGGGTGTCGTCGACCGAGCCGATCAACGGCAGCAGCGCTTGCCCCAGCGCGTAGCAGTTCCAGCGGCCGATTTGCGGCTGCATGTCGTAGGCGTAACGGCCGCCCTGGTCGGTGTGGTTGCAGATGTGATGGGCGTCGAACGCCTCCATGAAGCCGAACGGGCCGTAATCGAGGGTGATGCCGAGGATCGACATGTTGTCGGTATTCATCACGCCGTGCATGAAGCCGACCGCCTGCCAGTGCGCGATCAGGCGCGCGGTGCGCCGCGTCGCCTCGCGCAGCAGCGCCTGGTAGGGATTGGATTCGGCACGCAGTTCCGGATAGAAGCGGTCGATCACGTAATCGGCCAGGGTTTTCAGCTCCGCCGGCCGATCGTTGTAGAACCAGTGCTCGAAACTGCCGAAGCGCACGAAGGAGGGCGCCATGCGCGTGGTCACCGCGGTGGTTTCCGGTTCTTCGCGCATCGCGCGCAACTCGGAGCCGATCACGCACAGCGCGCGTGTGGTCGGCACGCCGAGCGCGGCCATCGCCTCCGAGCACAGGAATTCGCGGATCGACGAGCGCAACACCGCGCGGCCGTCGGCCATGCGCGAATACGGCGTCGGCCCGGAGCCTTTCAACTGCAGTTCGAGGCTTCCGGACGGCGGGAAATCCGGTGCCGCGACCTCTCCCAGCAACAGCGCACGGCCGTCGCCCAATTGCCCGGCCCAGACGCCGAACTGGTGGCCGGAGTAGACCTGCGCCAGCGGCCGTGCCTGCATCGGCAGCCGGTTGCCGGCCAGCGCCTGGATGAAGTCGTCGTTGCCGAACGCGGCCGGGTCCAGGCCGATCAGGCGCGCGGCCGCGTCGCTGCCGCAGATCAGATAGGGCGCCGGCAGCGGTATTGGCGCCACGTGGGTATAGAAGGCGGGCGGCAGGGCGGCGAACGAATGCGCGAATTCCAGACGGTCGAGAGAAGGGCTCATGCAGTTTCCTGTGGCGGGCCGAGGCGGTTCGGTCCATGGTGAAGCGCGGCGGCGCGTCGCATTTAAATTGTTGACAGGCGCATGAGGCAGGATATCCTTATGCAAAGCCCATGCTACCAGCGGTTAGGACGTGGCGCCGCTGGTGGCGCGCCTGCCATGTCATCAGAGTGGAGAAAATTCCCGTATGAGCGCCGCCCAAGCATTATCCATCCCTTCGCTGCAAGAGCGCGTGTCGCCCGAGGAATGGCAGGCCCGCGTCGATCTGGCCGCCTGCTACCGGCTGGTCGCCAACTTCGGCTGGAGCGACCTGGTCTTCACCCACATCACCGCGCGCGTGCCGGGCACGCAGGATCAATTCCTGATCAATCCCTACGGCATGATGTTCGACGAGATCACCGCCTCGTCGCTGGTGAAGATCGACCTCGACGGCCGCAAGCTCGACGATTCGCCGTTCCCGATCAATCCGGCCGGTTTCACCATCCATTCCGCCATCCATGCCGCGCGCCACGATGCGCAGTGCGTGCTGCACGTGCACAGCGTCAACGGCGTCGCGGTGTCGGCGCAGAAGGGTGGACTGCTGCCGCTGTCGCAGCAGTCGATGTTCGTGCTGGCCAGTCTCGCCTACCACAACTATGAGGGCGTGGCGCTGAACGACGAGGAAAAACCGCGGCTGGTGGCCGACCTCGGCGAGTGCAATTATCTGATGCTGCGCAATCACGGGCTGCTGACGCTCGGCCCCACGGTTGCCGATGCCTTTCTCGCTATGTATATTTTTGAAGCGGCCTGCATGATCCAGGTGCGGGCGCAGGCCGGCGGCGGCCCATTGATCGAGATTCCGGCGCCGATCCTGGAAGGGGCGCTGCGACAGTCGCGCACGGTGACGCGCGCGCAGGGTGGCATGCTGGCGTGGCCGGGATTGCTGCGGCGGCTGGAGCGGCTCGATCCATCGTACCGGACGTAGCCCAATACTCCCGGCAGCATTTTTAAAACCGCCGGATTTTTCTCCGGGATAGGCTGTTTTTAAGGCATACTCCCTTAAATGATACGGGCAGGAGACCACGATGCACCCGCAAGCCACTTTCCGTGACATGCAGTACAGCACGGCCGACGACTGGAAGATCATCGCCGATGAATTCAAGCCGTATGCCGCGGCGCTGCCGGACCGGGTGCTGGCGCACCTGCGCCTGCTGGAAGGTGACTACGGCGGCTTTCCGGTCGATCGCCTGACGCACAGCCTGCAGACCGCCACCCGCGCCCATCGTGACGGCCGCGACGAGGAATACGTGGTGTGCGCGCTGCTGCATGATATCGGCGACACGCTCGGCAGCTTCAATCATCCGGACATCGCCGCCGCAATCTTGAAACCCTTCGTCAGCCCCGAGAACCTGGCGATGGTGGAAAAGCACGGCCTGTTCCAGGGCTATTATTTTTTCCATTTCCTCGGCCTCGACCGCAACCTGCGCGAGCAATTCGCCGGCCAGCCGCTGTACGATGCGACGCTGGAATTTTGTGAAAAATATGACGCGCCGGCCTTCGATCCGGACTACGATACCTTGCCGCTTTCGTTCTTCGAGCCGATGGTGCGACGCATAATGGCGGCGCCGCGCAATTCGATATACAAAGCCGCAGTCGAGGAAAAAGCCGCATAAGCCCGCTGCTGCGTCGCAGCAGAGAAAAGCGTTGACCTTTTCCGTACGATCGTACGAAAATCGTTAAAAAGAGCAGTTTGATAAACAGGAGACAAGATGTCGCAGTATCCAAAGAGCCCGCTGATGGGCCAGATGATGAACGAGCAACTGCTCATTTCCAGCATCATCAAGCACGCCGACCGCTATTTCGGCTCCAACGAGATCGTCTCCCGCCGCGTCGAAGGCGACATCCACCGCTATACCTACCACGATTGCCACAAGCGCTCGCGCCAGCTGGCGAATGCGCTGGCTAAGCTCGGTGTCAAAATCGGCGACCGCGTTGCTACCTTGGCCTGGAACGGCTACCGCCACATGGAAGCGTATTACGCGGTGTCCGGCTCCGGCGCCGTGCTCCACACCATCAATCCGCGCCTGCATCCGGAACAGATGGCGTACATCGTCAACCACGCCGAGGACCAGTACCTGTTCTTCGACCTGACCTTCCTGCCGCTGGTCGAGGCCATCGCGCCGGCCTGCAAGACGGTCAAGGGTTTCGTCGCCATGTGCGGCCGCGATCATATGCCGAAGGAAAGCAAGGCGACGCTGCTGTGCTACGAGGAGCTGGTCGAGGCCGCCTCGGACGATTATGAATGGCCGCAGTTCGACGAGAATTCGGCTTCCAGCCTGTGCTACACCTCCGGCACCACCGGCAATCCGAAGGGCGCGCTGTATTCGCACCGCTCCACCATCCTGCATTCGTATGCGTCGACCATGCCGGACGCTCTGAACGTCTCCGCGCGCGACGCGGTGCTGCCGGTGGTGCCGATGTTCCACGTCAATGCCTGGGGCCTGCCGTATTCGGTGCCCCTGACCGGTGCCAAGATGGTATTTCCGGGGGCTGCGCTGGATGGCAAATCGGTGTACGAATTGTTCGAACAGGAGCAGGTGACGTTCTCGGCCGGCGTGCCGACCGTCTGGCTGGGTCTGCTGACCCACGTCGGTCAGCACCGGCTGCAATTCTCGACGTTCAGGCGCATCGTGGTCGGCGGCTCGGCCTGCCCGCCGGCACTGATGAAGACCTTTCGCGATAGCTACGGGGTCGAGGTGCTGCATACCTGGGGCATGACCGAGATGTCACCGCTCGGCACCGCCTGTACGCTGCAGAGCCATCACCTGCAGCTGCCGGAAGAGCGGCGGCAGACGGTCC
>JBAUJK010000311.1:0-5121 GCA_049683695.1 Burkholderiaceae bacterium | reverse complement strand
GCCCGAAGCCGGCAGCGCCGGTCAAGCGCCCGCCGCCACCACCGCCGGCACCGGAACCGAGCTTCGTCGACAGCCTGACCGAGAATCCGCTGCTGTTGCCGGGCGCCGGATTGCTGCTGGTGGCGCTTGGCGCCTTCGGCATTTACAACTCGCGCCGCCGCAATAAGCAGAAGCAGTTCTCCGACAGCATCCTGGCCGATTCCAGCCTGAAGGCGAATTCGCTGTTCGGCTCCACCGGCGGCCAGAGCGTCGATACCAACAACAGCGTGTTCAATTCCAGTTTTGCGCCGTCGGCCAGTCAGATCGACACCAACGAAGTCGATCCGGTGGCTGAAGCCGACGTCTACATCGCCTACGGGCGCGATGCACAGGCTGAGGAAATCCTGAAGGAAGCGCTGCGCACCCAGCCGGAGCGCCATCCAGTGCGCTTGAAGCTGCTCGAAATCTATGCCGGGCGCAAGGATGCGCGCGCGTTCGAATTGTTGGCCAGCGAGCTGTACGCGATGACCAAGGGCAGCGGCGACGACTGGGCGCAGGCGGCCGCGTTCGGCCTGGCGGTCGATCCGAGCAACCCGATGTACGCCGGCGGCAAGCTGAGCGACGCGGCGGCGGCCAAGGCGGCGGCGATCACGGCACCGACCGAGCCGCTGGAAGAACTGGATCTGGACGCGCTGCTGGCGACCACCCAGCCGCATTCGATCGTCCATACCAGCGACAGCGTCGACACGACGCCTCCGGAGGAAACGTCGGCGCTGGATGAAATCACGCTGCCGCTGCCGGAAGACAACGCGGCGCCAGCCCAGGCTGCCGCGGCGCCGGAAGTGGCCGATCTCGACTTCGATCTCGGCGACTTCGGCCGCCAGATCGCGCCGGCGCAAGGCGAGCAGGCGGCGCCGTCGCCGGATGCCGTGCCGGCGCTGGATTTCGGGACGCTCGACTTCGATCTCGGCCCGACCGCGACACCGGCGACGGCCGAGCCCGCGCTGGAAAGTCCGGCGGAGCCGGCAATCGCCGCAGCGCCGGACGACGAGCCGCCGCTCGCTGGCGAAGAGGAGCCTGAGGAGATCGTAGCTGTACCGGCCGCATCGGTGCCGGCGGCCGCACCGGCGCCGACGCTCGATTTCGACCTCGAAGGCATCGATCTCGACCTGGGTGCGCCGGCCGACGGCGGCGCCGATCCGTACAGCGCCGAGATGTCGACCAAGCTGGACCTGGCCCTCGCCTATCGCGAAATCGGCGACAAGGAAGGCGCGCGCGAACTGCTGGACGAAGTGGTCAAGAACGGTTCGCAGCAGCAGGTGGAAAAGGCCCGCTCGCTGCTGGCGGAACTGGCCTGACCGACCTAGCTCGGGCCTCGGCCGCCATCGACGCGGCACGGATATCAACGGCACCGCAAGACGGGCGCAGCATCATGCTGGCGCCCGTTTTGTATTCGGTGCATGATTTTTGAAACGGAAAGCGCAGTGAAACGGATCGTTCTCGGCATCGAATATGACGGTAGTCCTTGGCATGGCTGGCAAACGCAGCCCGATCGCCATACCGTCCAAGACCGGCTGGAACAAGCGCTGCGCGACTTCACCCAGCGTCCGCATCCGACCACCTGCGCCGGCCGCACCGACCGCGGTGTTCATGCGCTGGAGCAGATCGTGCATTTCGACACCGCACTTGAACGCGAAACCTTTTCCTGGGTGCGCGGCCTGAATGCGTTGTTGCCGCCATCGATCGCGGTACGCTGGGCACATGAACTGGAAGCCGACCTGCCGCAGCCGTTCCATGCCCGTTTCAGCGCCCGCGACCGCACCTATCGCTACCTGCTGTATAACCATCCGGTGCGCTCGCCGCTGCTGGCGAGACGGGCCGGATGGGTATTCCAGCCGCTGGTCGCGGAGGCGATGCAGGCGGCGGCGCAGCATCTGCTCGGCACGCACGATTTTTCGGCGTTCCGCTCGTCCGAATGCCAGGCCCCGTCCCCGGTGCGGACGCTGCGCGAACTGCGCGTCGAGCGGCAGGGGCACAAGATCGTGTTTACCCTGCGCGCGAACGCCTTCCTGCACCATATGGTGCGCAACATCGTCGGCTCGCTAGTGTACGTCGGCAGCGGCAGACGGCCGCCGGAATGGCTTGCGCAACTGCTGCGGGAGCGCGACCGCTCGCGCGCGGCACCGACCTTCATGGCGGATGGCCTGTACTTGACAAAGGTCGAGTATGGCGAGGATTGGGGCTTGCCGCAGCAGGAAGAGAGCGCGTGGCCTTGGTGAAACGGTTGTTCGAGCTTGGCAAGAACTGAATGCGGCGGAAAACTGCCGTTGAGTTGACGTCAAACCCATTTTCAAATTTGGAGCAGTAATCAATTGGATCCACACTAAAAAATTTTTTCGATTATCAGTAGGTCAGGTAGGCTATTGATTTAGATCGGTTTTTTCTTGCTAGAAAAATATGTTATCTTCCAGAAACGTGAATTTTTTCACGTCTAATTAATAAAAATTCTGGAGGAATTAATGAAATTATTGACGTCAAAAGCTGCCAGCAGCGCTTTCATTGCACTGTTCCTGGTTGGCTGTGGGGGTGGTGGCGATGGAAATAGCGGTGGCGGTGGCGGTGGTGGCGATGACACCAAAACCAAGACAATCCTTGGTCAACTGGTCATGCCGCAAGCCTCGACAGTGCTTGCCGCCAAAACCCAGCAGGCGCTGAAGGCGCGCACGCCAGTCACGCAAGCCGTTGACCCCGCCTGTCCGAACGTTCCGGACGGCTATCAGCCAATCGCGAATACGTCGGTTGATATCCTTGATGCCGACGGGAAAAAAATTGACTCACTGACCACGGACAATTGCGGCGCGTTCGATACCAAGGTTGCTGAAGCCGCGGTCTCGCTGACCGTCACCCCGGCCGGCCACGCCACTCTGACTAGCAGCCTGGCGATTTTCAACTCGAGTACGGCAACCGCATCGGCGATGCCGGTTGGCGCCTCTCTGGCAATCAGCTCGATTCAGTACACGGGCAATGGCTCGCTTGCCTTTTCCGTTACCGATAGCGTCACCAACAAGGCGGTGCTCGGACTGACCCAGGCGGCAATTTCGGTCTTCGACGGCCAGACGCAACTGCCGATCCAATCGTTCGGCAATGCGATAGCGGCACAGGAGCCCGCCTCGGTGGCGTTGGTGCTGGATGCCAGCGGTTCGATGTACGACATGGTCACCACGGATTATTCGCGTTTTAACCTGGCCTCGGCTGCCGCCCATCTGTTCTTGAACGGTAAGCATGCCGACGACGAAGTCGCAGCAGTGATTTTTGATGCGGGCGTCTCGCCCATCGATGATGCCTTCCTGGCCACCCAGAAATTTCTTGATGGCGGCGGTAATCCCGTCTCGTTTACCATCAGCGCCAACGGCTTTACCCAGGATGTCAAGAAGCTGCGGGTAGTCGCCGACATGTACAACCCGGACAGCAAGATGTGGGGAGATCACTGGCCAATCGACCGGCATCCGGACAATCCGTACACGGTGGATAGCTGGTATCCATGGGGAGGTTCCACCGCCTTGTGGGCGGCGGCGGCACAGGGTGTCGACATGGTGGCTGCACAAAGCAACAAGCGCAAGCTGGTGGTCGCGATGACCGATGGCATGAATAACCAACCACCATATGATTCCACGGCTCTGATCGACAAGGCCAAACAGGCCGGCATCCCAGTGCACATGATCGCTTTCGGCGAGGAATACAGTGTGGACGAGGACGCGATGAAGGAAGTGGCTCTACAAACCGGTGGAGAATACCACCGTCGCGCGGATGCCTCGATCGCGGACCTGTTTACCAGTATCCAGACCGGAATTCGCCATCAATACACGTTGAAGCTGGCGAATACGGTTGCCGCCAGCACGATTCTGCGGCTCAAGGTCAGCCTCGGTGGGGACAGCGTCGAGCGTGAGGTAACGGCAAACTGAACCGGTTGACGGTTGTAATCAAGAAAAGCGCAGGCACGCCTGCGCTTTTTTGTGCGGTTCTGGCTCAGTGTAGAGCAGCAGGGCGGCACCCGATCACAACTTTGGCATAAATGGGTTTCTCCCTGGCGGCCACTCAACGCAAGGCCAGGCAACCGATCGGTAGCGGTAGCAGTGCCAGCGCGCGCGCAAAGATCATCCGGCCGAATACTTGGCCGTGGATGAAGCAAAGCGGAAGCGACTTGAAATGCATGACTGCCCTGGACGGCGCTTAAAATGGAATCCGGCGGAGGGTGCCGGCAACAACAACGAAAAACGACTGCGGAAAGAGATCAACGAGCGCCGGATAGCGATAGTCGCGCCGCTAGCGATAGCGTCGGTAGGGCGGAGAAGAAAGAAGAAACGCGGGACATGACGACGAATGGTGTGACTGGGCACCATTTTTGTCAAGTGTTACGATACTGCAATATGAAACATGCAATTGCCCGCGTCCTGCGGGCAATTTCTTCTCCGGAGAACTCGATGAAGCTGATTCGCCGCGCTTGGCAGTTCGGATGGTTGTCGGGACTCGCGCTGATCTGCGCATGGGATGCCGCCGCCGCCACCATCCAGAGCTTTGTGCCGCAGAGCGAGGTGGCGCAGGTACGCCAGGTGCGTGCCGTGTTTTCGGAAGCGGCTGTGCGCTTCGGCGACCCGAAGGCGCCGGCGCCATTCGACATCGACTGTGCCGAAGCCGGCAGCGGCCGCTGGGCCGACGAGCGCAACTGGGTGTACGACTTCGTGCGCGACCTGCCGCCCGGCACCCGCTGCAGCTTCACGCTGAAGCCGGGCTTCAAGACCGTGTCGGGTGCGGCGATCACCGGCAAGACGGCATTCCGCTTCAGTACCGGCGGGCCGGCGGTGCTCAGTACCTTTCCATACGAAGGCGCGCGCATCGACGAGGAACAGGTGTTCGTGCTGGTGCAGAACGGCGCCGCCAGCGAAGAAAGCCTGCGCCGCCACCTGTATTGCGAGGCGGACGGCGTGCACGAGCGGATCCCGGTGACGCTGGTCGGCGGCGACGTGCGTGCCGAACTGCTGAAGCATTTCGCCCCGCGCATCGAGCCGCAGCGCGTCTCCACCGTGCAATGCCGGCAGCGGCTGCCGGCCGGCGCCGCGATTCGGCTGGTCTGGGACCGCGGCG
>JBAUJK010000310.1:0-1828 GCA_049683695.1 Burkholderiaceae bacterium | reverse complement strand
GGCCGGCCCCGGCGCCGGCACCGGCACCGGCGGCGCCGCCGTTCCAGTTGAGCAGTTGGCTGTGGGCCAGCTCGATCGGTGCGATGGCGTTCATGGGGCAGGTGATGGTGGTGATCTTCCTGGTGTTCTTCATCCTCGCATCCGGCGACATCTTCAAGCGCAAGCTGGTCAAGCTGGCCGGGCCGTCGCTGACCTCCAAGCGCATCACCGTCAGCATCCTGAACGACATCAACACCTCGGTGCAGAAGTACATGTTCATGCTGCTGGTGACCAACGGCCTGCTGACGCTTTTGATGTGGGCGGCGCTGCGCGCGGTCGGGCTGGAAAACGCCGGCGCCTGGGCGCTGGCGGCCGGGCTGCTGCACGTGGTGCCGTATTTCGGACCGCTGCTGATCGCCGGCGCGCTCGGGTTGGCCGCCTTCATGCAGTTCGGCACCTTCGGCATGATGCTGCTGGTGATCGGCATCTCGCTGGCGGCGGCGACTTTGATCGGCACCTTCATCACCACCTGGATGACCGGCCACATCGCCAAGATGAACGCCGCCGCGGTCTTCATCGGCCTGCTGTTCTGGGGCTGGCTGTGGGGCGTTTCCGGGCTGCTCTTGGGGATCCCGATCATCGTCATCATCAAGGTCGTTTCGGAACACGTCGAAGGCATGCTGCCGCTGGCCGAGCTTCTGGGACAGTAGCGCGGCGGCGATTGGGAAATGGCGGTGCCCGTGCGACAATGCGCGCCACCGTTTTCCGCATCCGCCCCGCATGACCGCCTCCCGTTCTCCTGCCTTGCCGCTGCCTTCGATTCCGCTCTGGCTGGTGTGGGCGGTCGCGCTGGCGGCGGCGCTGGCCGGCCTCGGCAGCTACGGCCTGCTGAACAACAACGAAGGGTTGTACGCCGAAATCCCGCGCGAAATGCTGGCCTCCGGCGACTGGCGGCAGTGGATCATCCCGCACCTGAACGGCTTGCCGTACATGGAAAAGCCGCCGCTGTTGTACTGGCTGACCGCGCTGTCGTTTGCGCTGTTCGGCATTTCCGAATGGAGTGCGCGGCTGGTGCCGGCCTGCTCGGCGCTGGCTTGCGTCGCGCTGTTGCTGTGGTTCGGTCGCCATGCCGGCCATGCGCGGGCGGCGCGGCTGGCGGCGCTGATGTTTTCCACCGGCTTCGGCGTGTTCGCGATGTCGCGCGCGTTGATGTTCGACATGCTGCTGACCGCGCTGCTGACGGCGGCGCTGATGCTGGCCTGGCGCCGCGTGACCGAAAACCGGCCGCGCCTGCTGCGCTGGGCCTATGCGTGGCTGGCGCTGGCGTTGCTGGCCAAGGGTTTCGTCGCGCTGATTCTGTTCGGGCTGGTCGCGCTGGCGTTCGATTTCGCCGCCAGCCGCTCGGTACGGGATTTCATCGGCGGCCTCGGCAAGTGGTTCGAATGGCGCGCGCTGGCGGTGTTCGCCGCGATCGCGCTGCCGTGGCATCTGGCCGCCAGCCTGGTCGAGCCGGCCTTCGCCTGGTTCTATTTCATCAACGAGCACGTGCTGCGCTTTCTCGGCCGGCGCGAGCCGCATGACTACTACGGCGGTGCCTGGTGGTACTACCTGCCGCGCATGCTGCTGTACCTGTTCCCGTGGTCGCTGCTGCTGCCGTGCCTGCTGGCGCGCAGGCAGCAGGCCGCGGATGGCGACTCCTTGCTGTCGCGTTTCCTGCTGCTGGCGTGGCTGCTGCCGCTGGCATTTTTTTCGATTTCCAGCGCCAAGGCCAACTACTACCTGGTGGCGGTGATGCCTTTCGCGGCGCTGCACCTGGCGCTGGCGGTCGAGCGGCGCGGCGATCTGGCGC
>JBAUJK010000309.1:0-2803 GCA_049683695.1 Burkholderiaceae bacterium | reverse complement strand
CAGCGCCGCGGCGCTGGCCCGCCATGCGCCGAAGCGCATGAACGTATTGGCGCCAATCATTCGATGCTGAACAGCGTTCTACAGCGCGAGCTGGATACCAGGGAAAATCCCTGTTTCAGATTAGCTGTGCTTGGAGAAAAATCGTTGGATTGATTGCAGGACTTGACCGAAGAGTCAGTCCATGTGCGGCGCATGTGGGTACGCCGATGCTGGAAGATGGGCCGCGCGTTCCTTATCCGTCCGGCGCGCACGCCGTGCAATGAGCTGACGGACTTGGGCGGCTGGAAATAGCGGCAGATGGCGGAGCGCTATGCCAAATATGCCGCCGAGCATTTGACGGCGGCGCCTGCAAGGATCGAGCGCGTCCGGGGTGATGCCAGCGGGAAGGGGGCTGTCACGTTTTTTCTCACGCCAGAAAAGCGAAAGGGTCTAGATTTTCATCTAAACCCTTGATATTTCTGGTAGGCCGTGCGGGACTCGAACCTGCGACCAACGGATTAAAAGTCCGCTGCTCTACCAACTGAGCTAACGACCCGAAAGCCGGACATTATAGTGAAATAATGCGATTTCTGTCAAACCGGCGGGGCCCAGGACAGCGTGCCGTTGCTGTTGTCGGCCATCTTCAGCGCAGGGCGGCGAGCCGTTCCTTCGCGGTCTGCGCCGCCGGTGCATCCGGGTATTGGGCGATCAGGTTTTCCAGCGTCTTCTTCGCCGCCGCCTTGTCCTTCAGTTCGGTCTGGCAACTGGCGATGTTCAGCAGCGCGTCGGGAGCCTTCGGGTTGTCGGCGAAATTCTTGACCACCACCTGCTGCGCCGCGATCGCGTTCTTGTAATCGCGCTGCGCGTAGTAGGCGTTGCCGAGCCAGTATTGCGCCGACGGCAGGAAGCCGGATTGCGGATAGCGCCGGATGAATTCGGAGAAGGCGGCGCCGGCGCCGCGGTAGTCACCAGCCTTGAACTGCGCCAGCGCCGCGTCGTAGGTTTTCTGCTCGCCCGGATCGACGCTGACTTCGCGGCCATCGACGGTGATCTGCTGCGGTTCCAGCTTGCGCAGCCGGGCGTCGAGGTCGACGTAGAAATCCTTCTGCCGCTGCTGCGTGTTGGCTAGTTCGTTGGTCAGCACTTCGACCTGCCCGCGCAACTTGGCGATTTCCTGGCGCAATTGCTCGCTCTGGTCCGACAGGCCGAGCGACACGGTCTTGTCTGCCTTCGTCGCCAGGCGGTTGTTGACGTCGTTCTGCAGCGCGTCGATGCGGTTACGGATGTCGAGAATCGCGCGCCGCGCCTCGTCGTCGTCGAATAGGCCGGCGTGCGCGGCCGGCGCACAGGCCGCCGCCAGCACAGCGGCGGCCAACATGGAGCGGAGCAGGGTTTTCATGCTTACTGGTAGACCAGGTCGGCGCGGCGGTTTTCAGCCCACGACGCTTCGTCGCTGCCGAGCGCCTTCGGCTTTTCCTTGCCGAACGAGACCGCTTCCATTTGCGAATCCGGCACACCCAGCAGGCTGAACGCACGCCGCACCGCTTCCGCGCGCTTCTGGCCGAGCGCCAGGTTGTATTCGGCACCGCCGCGCTCGTCGGTATTGCCCTGGATCAGAATCCGCCGGTTCTTGTGCGAGGTCAGGTAGCGCGCGTGGGCTTCGACCACGGGTTTGAATTCATCCTTGACGATGTAGCTGTCGTAATCGAAATAGACGCTGCGCTTGGCCAGGATGCCCTGCGGGTCGTTCAGCGGATCGGCCGAGCCGGTGGTCACGGTGCCGACGCTGCGCGCATCGGCGCCGGCGTTGGCCGGCACGGTGCTGGCGGCGCTTTCCTCGACCGGCGCCTTCTCGTCGAGCTTGACGGACGAACAGGCCGACAACAGCACGGCGCTGGATAGGACGACGGCCAGGATGTTCAGGGTACGCATTGCTTTCTCCTTTTTATGAGACGGGATTATTTCATGAACGGGCCCCAGGTGGGCTCGCGGATATCACCACTTTGCATGGTCAGGCGATATTTGACGCGGCCGTCGACCGACACTACTGCGAGCGAGCCGCGACCTCCCGACTGGGTGGCGTACATCAGGTACTTGCCGTTCGGGGAAAAGCTGGGCGATTCGTCTTTGACGGTGTCCGACAGTCGTTGTTCCTGCCCGGTGGCAAGATCCAGCGCGTACAGCTGGAACTTGCCGTCACGGCGCGAGATGTAGGCCAGCGTCTTGCCGTCGGGGGAGACGCGCGGGCTGATGTTGTAGGAGCCGTTGAAGGTGACGCGGCGGGCATCGCCGCCGGTCGCGCTCATCCGGTAGATCTGCGGGCCGCCGCTGCGGTCGCTGGTGAAGTAGATGCTCTGGCCGTCGGCCGAGAACTGCGGCTCGGTGTCGATGCCGTTGGTGGTCGATAGGCGCCGCAGGTTGCTGCCGTCGGCGTTGACCACGTACACCTGAGTGAGGCCGTCGCGCGACAGTGCCACCGCCAGCTTCGAACCGTCCGGCGACCACGACGGCGCCGAGTTGCTGCCCTTGAAGTTGGCTACCACGGTGCGCTGCTTGGTGACCAGGTCCTGCACGTAGACCACCGGCTTTTTCGCTTCGAACGAGACATAGGCGACCTTGCCGCCGTCCGGCGACCAGGCCGGCGAGATGATCGGCTCGTTCGAACGCAGCGCGATCTGCCGGCCTTCGCCGTCGGAATCGGAAATTTCCAGCTGATAGTCGTTGCCGACCTTGGTGATGTAGGCGATGCGGGTGGCGAAGGCGCCGCGCACGCCGATCAGCTTTTCGAAGATGTCGTCGGCGATCTTGTGGGCGGTCACGCGCA
>JBAUJK010000308.1:0-2260 GCA_049683695.1 Burkholderiaceae bacterium | reverse complement strand
CTCCCCAGGCGCCATGCCTGAGCCGGGCGTCGGCAGGTCGTTTTTGTCGCATACTCCAGATCGAACAAGACAATCCGGTGATGCGCTGTTACGGCAGCAGCAGCTTCAGGTCGTGCGCGATCGGTTCCGGTCCCTGCCCGTGACGCACGAACAGCCGGATGCGGCCCTGCGGATCGAACACGTAGCTGCCGGCGGTGTGGTCCAGCGTGTAGCTGCCCGGCTCCTTGCCCTGCACCTTCTGGTAGAACACCTTGAATTCCTTGGCCACCTTCTCGGTCGCTTCCTGGTCGCCGTACAGGCCGAGGAAGCGGGAATCGAAGGCCGGCACGTATTTCGACAGCAATTCCTGCGTGTCGCGCTCCGGGTCGAGCGTGACGAACAGCACCTGCACGCGGGCCGCCAGCGGCCCGAGCTGCTGCATCACGGCAGCCATCTCGGCCATCGTGGTCGGGCAGACGTCCGGGCATTGCGTATAGCCGAAGAACACCACCACCGCCTTGCCGTGGAAATCGGCCAGCGTGCGCGGCTGGCCATGGTGGTCGGTCAGCGCGAAGTCGCGCGCGTAACCGAGGCCGGTGACGTCGGTGTTGGCGAATTGCGGCGCGCGTGCCTGGTCGGCGGCCTTGTCGCCGCAGGCGGCGAGCGCCAGCAGCGCGAACAGCAGCGCGAAAATGGTGCGTTTCATGGCGTCAGAATCTCAGGTAATGATCGAACAGCAGCGCCGCGAACAGCAGCGACAGGTAGACGATCGAGTAGGCGAAGGTCTTGCGGGCGATGCGGTCGCTGTAATGGCGGTAGATCTGCCACGCGTACCACAGGAAGATCGCGTCCAGCGCCAGCGCCGAGGCCAAGTAGATCAGCCCGCTCATGCCGACCGCGTACGGCATCAAGGTAGTCGCGGCCAGTGCGATGGTGTACAGCAGCACGTGGAACTGGGTGAACTCCAGCCCGTGCGTGACCGGCAGCATCGGCAGGCCGGACTTAGCGTAGTCGTCGCGCCGGTACAGCGCCAGCGCCCAGAAATGCGGCGGCGTCCAGATGAAGATGATCAGCACCAGGAGCCACGCCTGCATCGGCACGTCGTTGGCGATCGCGGCCCAGCCGAGCGCCGGCGGCATCGCACCGGACAGGCCGCCGATTACAATGTTCTGCGGTGTCGCCGGCTTCAGCAGCATCGTGTAGATCACCGCGTAGCCGACGAAGGTGGCGAAGGTCAGCCACATCGTCAGCGGGTTGACGAAGTTGTACAGCACCCACATGCCGGCGCCGCCGATGACGCCGGAAAACGCCAGCGTCTGCGCTACCGTGATTTCGCCGCGCGCCAGCGGCCGCCGCGCGGTGCGCGCCATGCGCGAATCGATCTCGCGCTCGACCAGGCAATTGACCGCAAACGCCGCGCCGGCCAGCAGCCAGATACCGATGGTGGCAGCGACCACGATCCTCCAGTCCGGCAGCTCGGGCGTCGCCAGGAACATGCCGATCACCGCGCAAAACACCGCCAGCTGAGTCACACGTGGCTTGGTCAGCGCCCAGTACTGCGCCAGGCGGTTGGGAGAAATGGTCAGGGTGCTCATGGATTGGAATTGCGCAGACGGGCGCCGCCGAACGCGCCGGCCGCAGCCGCCTGCGGCGCGGCCACCGGCGAATATCGGGTTTTGTAGTTTAGCATGACCAACAGCAGCACCAGCAATGCGGCGCCGCCGTTGTGCGCGACCGCGATCGCCAGCGGCCAGTTCAGGTACACGGTCGCCAGCCCGGTCGCCAGCTGCAGCGCCAGCGCCGCCAGCAGCCAGCCGCCGATGCGGTGCGTGGCGGCCAGCCCGCGCGCGCGCCAGCCGAGCCAGCAAAGATAGGCCAGCACGACGAAGGCGAAGCTGCGGTGGGTCCAGTGGATCGCGGTCAGCGCCGGAAATGGCAGGTAGTCGCCGCCGGCGGTCTTGCCGAGTTCGCGCCAGGCAGTGAAGCCGTGCTCGAAATCCATCTGCGGCACCAGTGCGCCGTGGCACAGCGGGAAATCGGTACAGGCCAGCGCCGCGTAATTGGTACTGACCCAGCCGCCGAGCGCGATCTGGATCGCCAGCAGCGCCAGGCCGATCGCCGCCGCGCCGGCCAGCGCCGGCTTGCGCAGGCGCGGCACCAGCGGCGCGTTCTGGTGCATGCCGAACCAGGCCAGCAGTGCCAGCAGCGTCAGGCCCAGCAGCAGATGGGCGGTGACGATGATCGGCTGCAGCTTCATGGTCACGGTCCAGGCGCCGAATGC
>JBAUJK010000307.1:0-9749 GCA_049683695.1 Burkholderiaceae bacterium | reverse complement strand
CTGTGCCGGGCGCTCGGCCAGCGCCTGCTGGCGCTGCTGGTAGAACACCTCGAAATTGATTTCCGACAGGTGCACCGGCGGGAAGCCGGCGCGCGTGATGGCGTCGGCGATGTTGGCGCGCAGGTAGGGATAGATGATGTTCGGACAGCCGATGCCGAGCAGCGGGTCGAGCTGTTCGGCCGGGATGTTGCGCGCCTCGAAAATGCCGGCCTGCTTGCCTTCCACCAGGAACGCGACCTTGTCGCCGATCTTCGAGGTGACGGTAATCGTGACGGTCGATTCGAAGATGGTTTCGGCCAGCGCCTCGGCGCCGACGTCGACCGCGACCTCGATGGTCGGCGCTTCCTGCTCCAGGAAGATCGCCGGCGAATTCGGCTGCTCCAGCGACAAGTCCTTCAGGTACACGCGCTGGATCTGGAATACCGGTTGCTGCTCTTCTGCGCTTGCTTGCTTTTCGTCGGCCATACTCTACTTTCAACGGGATAAAAAAGGGCGGCGTGCCGCCCGGATGGATGCTGGCGCCGGCCGCCTATTGCTGCAGCAGCGCGTCGAGCTTGCCGGCGTGCTCCAGCGCGGACAGTTCGTCGAAGCCGCCGACGTGGGTATCGCCGATATAGATCTGCGGCACCGTGCGGCGCCCGGTCTTTTGCATCATCTCGGCGCGCTGTGCGGGGTCGAGGTCGATGCGGATCTTTTCGATCGCGTCGACGCCCTTGGCCTTCAGCAGGCGCTCGGCCATCTGGCAATACGGACACACGGCGGTGCTATACATTACTACAGGGGCAGTCATGGAAATCCTTTCTGTGTTTATTTGACGATCGGCATGCCCTGCGTCAGCCAGGCGGCCAGCCCGCCCTGCAGGCTGGCGACCGAGCCGAAACCGGCCTTGGTCAACTGGCTCACCGCCTTCGGCGACTGGGTACCGCTCTGGCATACCACGATCACGTTGCGGCTCTTGGCCTTTTCCAGTTCTCCCAGCCGCTGCGGCAATTCCTTCAGCGGGATGTTGCGGGCGTCACGCAGGTGGCCGGCAGCGAATTCGCCCGGCTCGCGCACATCCAGCACCAGGGTCTTGCCCTGGTTGATCATCTGCGTCGCCTGCAGCAGCGAGACCTTGCTGCCGCGTCGCTGCAGATGCGGCCATGCCAGCGCGCCGCCGGACAGCAGCGCGATTCCAAACAGCGGAAGATTGTCAATGATGAATTTCACGGCGCTCCAAGGGTTCAGAATGGTTCAAATCAACACCCGCATTATAAAATAGAAGGCGGACCTGCTTTCGCGGCGCCCGCTTCCGCAGCCACCGGCCGACGCGGCCGCGCGCCTCTTCACCCTCTGCCGATATCCATATGTACAAAATTGTCTTCATGCGCCATGGTGAATCCACCTGGAATCTCGAAAACCGCTTCACCGGCTGGACCGACGTCGACCTTACCGAAAAGGGCTGCGCCGAAGCGCGCCAGGCCGGCAAGGTATTGATCGAAGCCGGCTTCAACTTCGACCTGTGCTACACCTCGGTGTTGAAGCGCGCGATCCGCACGCTGTGGATCACGCTCGACGAAATGGACCTGATGTGGCTGCCGGTGGTCCACAGCTGGCGCCTGAACGAGCGCCACTACGGCGCGCTGCAGGGCCTGAACAAGGCCGAGACCGCCGCCAAGTACGGCGACCAGCAGGTGATGATCTGGCGCCGCAGCTACGACACGCCGCCGAATCCGCTGGAAGACGGCGATCCGCGCGACTCCGCCGGCGACCCGCGCTACGCGCGCCTGAAGCCGGAGGAAATTCCGCGCACCGAATGCCTGAAGGATACGGTGGCGCGCGTGATGCCCATGTGGGAGGAATCGATCGCGCCGGCGATCCGCGCCGGCAAGAACATCCTGGTATCGGCCCACGGCAACAGCCTGCGCGCGTTGATCAAGATGCTCGACAACATCAGCGACGCCGACATCGTCGGCCTGAACATCCCGAACGGCCAGCCGCTGGTGTACGAGCTGGATGCCGAGCTGAAGCCGATCCGCAGCTATTACCTGGGCGATGCCGACGCGGTGCAGGCGGCCATGGCCGCGGTCGCGGCGCAAGGCAAGGCCAAATAATCCACCGTCTTCTTTCCCGGCGGCCGCGTGCCGCCACCCTATCCGCCCGATGTCCGTCCTGCTACTCCGACTGCTGACCGCGCCGCTGCTGGTGGCGCTGGCGGCCGCCGCGCTGGCGCAGGCGCCGAAGACGACCGAGCGCAGCCGGCAAAAGCAGGCCGCCGAAAGCGAGCGCGCCGAACTGCGGCAAAAACTGTCCGCGCTGAAACAGTCGATCGATCAGACCGAAAGCGCGCACAGCCGCGCCGCCGATGCGCTGGCCGATTCGGAAAGCGCGATTTCGAAGGCCGACCGCGCGCTGCACGAACTGGCTGCCGAACAGAAACAGACCCAGGCTCGGCTGGAGCAGCTGACCCGCCGCCACGCCGAACTGGCCGCCACCGTCGCCGAGCAGCAAAAGCAGCTGGCCAAGCTGCTGCGCGGGCAGTACGCGGCCGGCAACGAGGACCGGATGAAACTCCTGCTGTCGGGCGACAACCCGAACCGCATCAACCGCGACCTGCACTATTTCGGCTATGTGTCGCGGGCGCAGACGGCGCTGCTTGAATCGCTGCGCGCCAACCTGCAGGAAGTCGAAAGCAACCAGGCCGCCACCCGCAACGCCAAGGAAGAACTGGACGAGATCGCCCAGGAGCAGCGCGAACAGAAAGCGCTGCTGGAAACCGAAAAGGCGCGCCGGGCGACGCTGCTAGCGCAGCTATCGGGCCAGCTAGCCAGTCAGCGCAAGGAGGCCGGCAACGTCGCGCGCGACGAGCAGCGCCTCGGGCGGCTGGTCGAGCGCCTGTCGCAGCTGATCGAAGAACAGCAGAAGGCGGAAGCGGCGGCGCGCGAGAAACAGCGCCAACAGCAGCTGGCGAAGGCGCGCGCGGAGGCCGAAAAGAGGCGCGAGGCGGCCGCCAGGACGGCGGACGCCAACCCGGACGCGATCGACGACGACGAGCCGCCGCCGCAGACGGTGGCGCGCAATGAACTCACACCGCAGCCAGGCATCCAATCCGGGCGCCCGTTCGCCAGCCTGCGCGGCCAGCTGCGGTTGCCGCTGGCCGGCGACATCACGTCACGCTTCGGCAGCCGCCGCGGCGACGGTCCCGGCGGCAAGGGATTGTTCATCCGCGCCGCCGAAGGCAGCGCAGTCAAGGCGGTGGCCGACGGCCGCGTGGTGTTCGCCGAATGGCTGCGCGGCTTCGGCAACCTGATCATCGTCGACCACGGCGGCCAGTACCTGACCATCTACGGCAACAACCAGGCGCTGCTGAAACGCCCGGGCGACCAGGTCAGGAGCGGCGACGTCATCGCCAGCGCCGGAAACACCGGTGGCAGCGAAGAATCGGGTTTATACTTTGAAATGCGGCATCAGGGCCGTGCTTTCGACCCCCTCGGCTGGGTCACTACTAGGTGAGCAATGGGTAGCAAACTCAAGAATTTCGGCCTGATCGGGCTCGGCCTGGTGGCCGGCGTCGCGGCCTCCATGCAATTCGACGCGCTGGCGCAAAAGAACGCCGGTTCGCCGCTGCCTATCGAGGAATTGCGGCAGCTGGCGGACGTCTTCGGCCTGATCAAATCCGACTACGTCGAATCGGTCGAGGACAAGCGGCTCTTGACCGAAGCGATCTCCGGCATGGTGGCGTCGCTCGACCCGCATTCCGCCTACCTGGACAAGAAGGCCTTCAAGGAACTGCGCGAAGGCACCCAGGGCAAGTTCGTCGGCCTCGGCATCGAAGTCGGCATGGAAGACGGCTACGTCAAGGTGATTTCGCCGATCGAGGACTCGCCCGCCTACCGCGCCGGCATCAAGGCCGGCGACCTGATCACGCGGCTCGACACCACGCCGGTCAAAGGCATGACGCTGGACCAGGCGGTCAAGCGCATGCGCGGCGAGCCGAATACCAAGATCACGCTGACCATCGCCCGCAAGGACGAAGACAAGCCGGTCATCATCACCATCATCCGCCAGGAAATCCGGGTCCAGAGCGTGAAGGCGAAAATGGTCGAGCCGGGCTATGCGTGGCTGCGCGTGTCGCAGTTCCAGGAGCCGACCGTGACCGACATGGTCAAGAAGCTCAACGCGCTGTACGCCGAAGACCCGAACATCAAGGGGCTGGTGCTCGACCTGCGCAATGATCCGGGCGGCGTGCTGCCGGGCGCGATCGGCGTCGCCGCCGCCTTCCTGCCGAAGGATGCGGTGATCGTCTCGACCAACGGCCAGCTGGCCAACTCCAAGGCCACCTTCTACGCCAAGCGCGAATATTATGCGTCCGGACCGGTCGGCGATCCGCTGGCCAAGCTGCCGGAGGCGGTCAAGAAGGTGCCGATGGTGGTGCTGGTCAACAGCGGCTCGGCGTCGGCCTCGGAAATCGTCGCCGGCGCGCTGCAAGACTACAAGCGTGCCACCATCATGGGCACCCAGACCTTCGGCAAGGGCTCGGTGCAGTCGATCGTCGCGCTGCCGCCGGACCGGCAGACCGCGGTCAAGCTGACCACTGCCCGCTACTACACGCCGAACGGCCGCTCGATCCAGGCCAAGGGTATCGTGCCGGACCTGATGGTCGACGAATACGCCGACGGCGACGGCCTGAACGGCATGCGCCTGCGCGAGGCCGACCTCACCAAGCACCTCTCCAACGACAAGGACAAGGAGGCCGAAACGGCCGCCGCCAAGGTCGATGAACTGGAGGAAGAGCAGCGCCTGCTGGCGCTGGCCAAGAAGCGCAAGCCGCTCGAATTCGGCAGCAAGGACGATTTCCAGCTGGCGCAGGCGCTGAACCAGCTGAAGGGCCAGCCGGTGCAGCTGTCGCAGGCCAAGGTGGTGGAAAACAAGAAGGAACCGGGCATCAACGAAACATCCGAGGGCGAGAAGAAATAACTTCCCCCGCTTCGGGGCGACAGGCCGCAGCGATGCGGCCTTTTGTTTTGGCCGGCACCTGCCGGCGGCAGACCAGCGATGAACGACAACCAGTTGCTGCGCTATTCGCGCCATATCCTGCTCGACGACATCGGCATCGAAGGCCAGCAGCGCCTGCTGGCCGCGCATGCGGTGATCGTCGGTGCCGGCGGCCTCGGCTCGCCGGCCGCGCTGTATCTGGCGGCGGCCGGCGTCGGCCGCCTGACGCTGGTCGACGACGACGCGGTCGACCTGACCAACCTGCAGCGCCAGATCATGCACGCCACTGCGCGCGTCGGCGTGGCCAAGACCGAATCGGCGCGCCAGGCACTGGCGGCGATCAATCCCGAAGTCGAGGTGGTGGCGGTGGCCGAACGGGTCGACGGCGCGCGGCTGGCAGCGCTGCTGGCCGGCGCCGACGTCGCGCTCGACTGCAGCGACAACTTCGCCACCCGCCATGCGTTGAACCGCGCCTGCGTCGCGCAAAGGGTACCGCTGGTGTCCGGCGCCGCGATCCGCTTCGACGGCCAGATCAGCGTGTTCGATCCGCGTGCAGGAGACAGCCCCTGCTACGCCTGCCTGTTCCCGCCCGACCAGCAATTCGAGGAACTCAGCTGCGCCAGCATGGGCGTGTTCGCGCCGCTGGTCGGCATTATCGGCTCGATGCAGGCCGCCGAGGCGCTGAAACTGCTGCTCGGCATCGAGCCTTCGTTGGCCGGCCGACTGCTGCTGCTGGATGCGCGCGCGATGGAATGGAGCAGCATCCGCGTGGCGCGCAATCCGGCCTGCCCAGTCTGCGCCGGCAGATGAAAAAAGCCCCGCCGGAATCGCTTCCGGACGGGGCAGCGGCGGAGACCTGGTTTGCCGGTACGATTCAGTCGGGAATCGTCAGGACATTATTGGCAAAGGTGATCTGGTCGGCGCTATCCGGCGCGACCTTGATCGGCGGCACGTTGTCGACCGTGATCGGATTCGCCACCGCGCCGCTCAGGCCGCGCGGCGTGGTGCGCACCACCTGGCTGGCCGGCAGCGCGGCACCGCTCTTCAGGTTGGCGTACATCATGTCCATTGCCTGGATGAAGTAGCGGTGCAGTGGCACGTAGCGCTCCGCGTAACCGGGCAACCCTAGGAAGGCGTCGAAGTGCTGCGCATTGGTCACTTCGATATACGACAGCTTGCTGCCATTGCCCTCGACCATCTTGTTGACGCCGAAGTACGGCCGCGACGAGAAATTGACCGGGATCAGCGTATCGCTGCGGCCATGCACGATGATCGCCGGTTTGCCGCGCAAGTTGCCGCTGCGCGTGACTTCGGCCATACCCTTCTGCACCCGCGCCGCGTTGGCGCTGCCACCGACCGCCAGTTCGCGCAGGCACAGCGCGCCGGCGGTGTTGTAGTCCTGCTTGCCATTGACGCTGAACGAGACCAGGTCATTGAGCGGGCCGCCCAGGCTGTTGTTGTTGATGATGTTGATGCCAACGGTGGGCGGCACGCCATTGCCGGTGCCGAAGATTCCCGCCACCACGGCCGGAGCGGTGGGGATCGGAGCGAAAGTGGTGGCCGAGGTGGTGCCGAAGCTGAGGCCGCACAGGTTGTCCCTGACGCTGAAGCGGCCGAAGGCGTTAGCGTAAGTGGTGGTCACCGCCGGGATCGCCAGCGACCACATCGACGAGAACAGGTCGCGGCTTTCCGGCTGCCAGCCGGCCTTCGTCAGCAGGTCGGCGGCGTTGGCGGCGACGTCCTGGACCGTGGCGCCGAGCACCAGGCCACTGGCGCGCAGCGCTTCGCAGCGCGCGCTGGCGAAAGCCGGTGCCAGCACGCTGTACGGTGCCGACACTGCTGGCGTGGTGGCCAGCGCCGCGCACGGCTGCAGCAGGTTGGCGAGCGTGAAGTAATCATAGAAACGCAGGCCGGTCCCTTGCTGCGTAACGGCGCCGCGCTTGATCGTCAGCCCTGCGGTCGTCACGATCTGCACCGACGGCTCGGCCACCGCCAGCCCAGTTATCAAGCCTTGCGTATCCTGCTCGGCGGCGGCCAATGCGGCGCCGGCACCGTTGGAAGCGCTGGATGCGATCGTGATCACATTGCCCGGCTTGAACTTGCGCAGGCGCGTCACCTTGTCGTTCGCCAGTTCGCCGTACTGCTGGTTCAGCACGTAGTAGGCAAATTCGACCGCCTGCAGCGTCCACTTGCCCCAGTCCTTCTCCGGGTTCTGCTGTGAATGCGCATGCTTGACCGCGAACCGGTTCGGCGTCGCGGCGTTGAAGGCCGTCAGTTCGGCAGTCGAGAGATTGGCGGTGAAGTTGGACTTCTTGCCGGCGGCGACGGCCGTGGCGCGCGTGCCGTCCTGCAGGTTGACAGTGTCGTTCTGCAGGTCGTGCACGCCGTTGCCGGTACCCTTGTCGGTATAGGCGACCGCGCACTTGTGCTTCAGGCCCCATTCGCCGGCAGTGCCGATGGCGCCGTAGACGCCGCGCGAGCCGCTCGAGGTGGCGGTCACGATGCACGGGTTGGCGGGATCGAAGCTGGACGGCACCTGCACCATCATCGTCACGTTCTGAGTGCCGCTGCCGTCGTCGGAATAGGCGATGTATTCGGTGCCGGCGATCTTTCCCTCGTCGGCGGTGGCGACGCCTACCGCGGTCACGTTCGGCCCGTATAGCGTGCCATAGCCGCCACCGGCGGCAACGTCGACCAGCGCCCGGTAGTTATTGTAGATCGCGATCTTGCGCAGTTCCGCCGCGGTCGGATTCAGCGGGTCGGCGGCTACCGGCGACACGCCGGCGAGGCCGGTCTTGCCGAGGCCGGCGGTCAACAGGTCGTCGCTGACGCCATCATAGCTGAGCTGCTTGACGGCGCCCAGATAGCTGGGCTTGACGTTGATGTCTTCGGCTGGATCGCCGCTGCCGCCGCAGCCGGCCAGCATCAATACCGCCGCGGCGAGTGCACACCGCCGCCATTGCTTGTTTTCTGCCAAATCCATGTCTTCCTCCTCGGGTCCGTGTTATCGACTCTCGTTTGTTGAGGTCTTGCCGCCACGCGCAATGGACGCGCATCCGGCATGACCACGCTATCCTGCACGCGAACGATGGGCGCGCCAATACCGTAGAACTACGATAACAACCGGTGTCGCCGGCACCTGAAGCTGGCGCAAACGACGGAAGGAAAAGGCAGGCGCCGGCAGGCCGCCGGCATGAACGAGACATCACCGCGCCATTGCAGCGCGGCAACATGGATCAGGCGGTCTTTTTGGCCAGTCCGAGATAGGTGTCGATCACCTTCGGATCGGTCGCCAGCTCGGCGGCCGGTCCTTCCAGCGCCATGTCGCCGGTTTCCAGCACATAGGCGTAGTCAGCCACCTGCAGCGCCGCGCGCGCATTCTGCTCGACCAGCAGGATGGCAACGCCGGTCTGTTTCAGGCGCACGATGATGTGGAAGATTTCCTTGACGATCAGCGGCGCCAGGCCGAGGCTGGGTTCGTCCAGCATCAGCAGCTGCGGCTTGGCCATCAGCGCCCGGCCGACCGCCAGCATCTGCCGCTCGCCGCCGGACAGGGTGCCGGCTTCCTGCCGGCGCCGCTCGCGCAGGCGCGGGAACAGGTCGTACACCACCGCCATCTGATCGGCATAGTCATGCTCGCGCGCCTTGTAGCGGCGATAGCTGCCGAGCAGCAGGTTGTCTTCCACGCTCATGCTGGCGAACAGTTCGCGCTTTTCCGGCACCAGGCACATGCCGCGCGCCACCCGGGCCTCAATCGGTACGCCGTCGACGTCCTGACCGAGCAGTTCGACCTGTCCGCGCATGGCGCCGCTGTTCGGCAGCGCACCGGCGATCGCATTCAGCATGGTCGACTTGCCGGCGCCGTTGGGGCCGATCACGGTCACGATCTGGCCGGCGCCGACGGTCAGGTTGGCGCCGTGCAAGGCTTCGACCTTGCCGTAGGCGACGTGCAGGTCGCGGACCTGGAGGATAGGCGTAGTCATCAGGATTTTCCGTTTCGATCAGTCGATGCCGCCCAGGTAGGCTTCCAGCACCGCCGGGTTCTGCTGCACCTCGACCGGCAAGCCCTCGGCGATCTTGGTACCGAATTCCATCACCACCAGGCGATCGGTCAGGTTCATCACGAAATCCATGTCGTGTTCGACCAGCAGGATGCTCATGCCTTCGGCCTTCAGCTTCTGCAGCAGTTCGGCCAGCGCCTGCTTTTCCTTGTAACGCAGGCCGGCGGCCGGTTCGTCGAGCAACAGCAGGGTCGGGTCGCAACACAGCGCACGGGCGATTTCGAGGATGCGCTGCTGACCCAGCGCCAGGCTGCCGGCTTCCTCGTACAGCAGGTCGCCCAGACCAACGCGCTCGAGCTGCTTCCTGGCTTCGAACAGCAGGCTCTGCTCTTCAGCCTTGTTGAGGCGCGCAATGCCGGTGAAGACGCCGGCGACGTCGCCGTGAGCACCGCGCAGGTGGGCACCGATGGCGACGTTCTCCAGCACGCTCATGGTAGGCAGCAGGCGCACGTGCTGGAAGGTGCGACCGATGCCGAGCCTGACGATCTCGCGCGACGGCAGCGCGTCGATGCGTTGCAGGCCGCCGTCGGCGCGGAAGCGGATTTCGCCGCTGGTCACCGGCAGCACGCCGGTCACCAGGTTGAACATGGTCGACTTGCCGGCGCCGTTGGGGCCGATCAGGCCCATGATCTCGCCGGCGTGCACGGTGAACGCCAGGTCGTTGACCGCCACCAGGCCGCCGAATTCCTTGCGCGCACGGTCCACTTCCAGTAC
>JBAUJK010000306.1:0-24000 GCA_049683695.1 Burkholderiaceae bacterium | reverse complement strand
GCGATACGCTGCCGGGTCAGCTGGTCCAGCCGTGCGCGCAGCTGGAACTGCCGTTCGGTCAGCTGCAGCTGCGCGCTCTGGCGGCCAAGCTGCAGCCAGGTGCGGGCGATCGCGGTCGACAGCATCAGGCGTGCGTCGGCTTCCTCGGCCGCAGTCGCCTTGCCGAGCGCCAGCGCGGCGCGCAGCTGAGCGCCATGCTGGTCCCAGAAATCCAGATCCCAGGACAGGCCGAGCGCCAGTTCGTTGTCGGATTGATAGGAACCGGCCAGCGGCGGCGGGATCAGGCCGTTTTCTGTATAGCGCTGATAGGTGCTGCTGGCGCTGGCGCCGACAGTCGGCAGCTTGGCCGCCGCTGCCGCGCGTGCCAGCGCGCGTGCGTTCGCCACCCGGGCCGCCGCGGCCTGCAGGTTGGGATTGCCCTGCAGCGCTTCGTCCACCAGCGCCTGCAGTTCCGGGCCGCCAAGATCGCCCGCCCAGCTCTGGCGCGGCCAATCGCCACTCTGGCCGGGCAGCGACTCGGTGCTCGCATACTGATCGGCGGGGGCCATCCGTGCGTCGCTGTGGATGCCGCCGAAATTGGCGCAGGCGGACAGCAGCAGCGCCGCGCCGGCGGCGCCGATACGGGCGCCAAGCGCGATCGGCAAGTCCACCGGAGATGTTAATGGCCGAAAAGTCAGTTTCATGGTGGGGGAGATTTATACGACCATTTCTATTGCTTGGTCAATGAATTTCTAACGGGAGTCCGCGCCGGCGTTCGCCACCAGCTTGCGCAGCAGGCTCTTCAGGAAGCCGACTTCCTCGGCCGAAAAGCCGGCGAAGCACTTGTTCAGCGCCTCGACGTAGACCGCCGGCATGCGGCGCGCCAGTTCCTGGCCGGCCGCGGTCAGGTGCAGATTGATCAGACGGCGGTCGTGCGCGCTCGGTTCGCGCCGGATCAGCTCGCGCGCCACCAGCCGGTCCAGCATGCGCTTCATCGACGCCGCGTCGATACAGGTTTCGCGCACCAGGTCAGCGGCACTGTGGTACTTGCCGGTGGAAAGCATGAACAGCAGGTTGCCCTGGGCCGAGGTGATGCCGTGGCCCTGGGCGGTCATGATGTCGTCGACCGCGCCCACCAGCATCGCGCGCGCGCGCTTCAGCAGGTAGCCGACGCTGTCCTCGACCTGGTAGTCATGCAAGGAAAAAAGCGCGGCGGGCAGTTCCATGGCGAGCAAAATAATAGTTGACTGGGCAATTATAAAGAAACTCGCTACCGGATGCAGGAGCCGCCACCTTGGCGTCCCGGGACCATGAAAAAAGGGCGCCAGCGGCTAGCGCTTGCGCCCTTGGCAGGGAACGATCAGACGGCTACAGCACTTCGCTGGCGTGGTCTGCCAGCCGCGAACGTTCGCCGCGCGCCAGCGTCACGTGGCCGCTGTGCGCCCAGCCCTTGAAGCGGTCGACCACGTAGGTCAGGCCGCTCGATCCTTCGGTCAGGTAAGGCGTGTCGATCTGCGCGATGTTGCCGAGGCAGACGATCTTGGTGCCGGGTCCGGCGCGCGTGATCAGCGTCTTCAGCTGCTTCGGCGTCAGGTTCTGCGCTTCGTCGACGATCAGGAACTTGTTGACGAAGGTGCGCCCGCGCATGAAGTTCAGCGACTTGACCTTGATGCGCGAGCGGATCAGGTCTTGCGTCGCGGCGCGGCCCCATTCGCCGGCGTCGGAATCGGGCTTGTTCAGCACTTCCAGGTTGTCGTCGAAGGCGCCCATCCACGGCGACATCTTTTCCTCCTCGGTACCGGGCAGAAAGCCGATGTCGTCGCCGACCGGCACCGTCAGGCGGGTGACGATGATTTCGTTGTAGAGCTTGGATTCCAGTACCTGCGCCAGCCCGGCGGCCAGCGCCAAGAGCGTCTTGCCGGTACCGGCCTGACCCAGCAGCGTGACGAAGTCGCACTCCGGGTCCATCAGCAGGTTCAGCGCGAAATTCTGTTCGCGGTTGCGCGCGGTGATGCCCCAGACGTTGTTCTTGGCGTGGCTGTAGTCGCGCAGCGTCGAGATGACGGCGGTCTTGCCGTTGATCTGCTTGACCTGGCCGAGGAAGGCCGCCTCGCCATTGTGCGGCTCGGTGAACACGAACTGGTTGACCAGCATCGCCGGCACCGATGGCCCGGACAGTCGATAGAAGGTGGCGCCGCCGCCATGGCGGTTTTCCTGCCACGATTCCATGCCCTTGCCGTGCCGGGTCCAGAAATCGTCCGGCAGTTGCAGGATGCCGGAATACAGTAGGTCGGTGTCTTCCAGTACGTGGTCGTTGAAATACTCCTCGGCCGGCAAGCCCAGCGCACGCGCCTTGATGCGCATGTTGATGTCCTTCGACACCAGCACCACCGCGCGCCCCGGCCACTGGTGCTCCAGCGCCTGCACCACGCCGAGAATCTGGTTGTCGGCCTTGCCCTCCGGCAGGCCCTCGGGCAGCGCGCCGGCTTCCATCCGGGTCTGGAAGAACAGCCGCCCCTTGGCTTCCTTGTTGCCGAGCTTGGCCAGCGGGATGCCGTTGTCGATCGCGTCGTCGGGGATGTCGGCCACCAGCGCGTCCAGCGAGCGCGATACCTGTCGCGCATTGCGCGCTACTTCGGACATGCCTTTCTTGTGGTTGTCCAGCTCTTCCAGCGTGACCATCGGCAGGTAGACGTCGTGCTCCTCGAAGCGGAACAGCGAGGTCGGATCGTGCATCAGCACGTTGGTGTCGAGCACGAACAGCTTGGTCAGGCCGGACCGGTCGGCGGCGCGGCTGGTGCTCGATTTCATGCGGCTGTCGGCGAGCGGCTGTTTGGCCGCCAGTTTGCCGACGGCGGGAACGGGAGCCTTGTCGGCCTTGCCCGCCTTATCGGTTTTGTCCGCCTTTTCCGGTTGCCGGCGGGTGGCCGGCGCGACAGACGGTACCGGTTCGAGTAGCTGGATGCGCGGCGTGGCCGGCTTGCCTGCCTTCGCCTGTGGGTAATCCTCGGGCGCAAGCAGGGAAGCGGGTTTGGTCGGCAGTTTCGGGAGCGGCATCAAGGACCTCGATCGTTATGCGTTTCAGCAGGCGATTCCGGCCGCGCGCACGGGCGCCGGAATCAGGATGGATGGAAACGGAGGGTTGAGAAACAAAAAGCCGTTTGGGAAGGCGTGGGGCCTTTCCGCAAACGGCTTGTCGGGAGAGTTGCTGCTGTCGGAGTTCAACGGTTACGCAATCGCCTTCACATATTCGAGCACTTCATCGACGTGGCCGGGCACCTTCACTCCACGCCATTCTTTCACCAATCTGCCAAGGCCGTCAATCACAAAGGTGCTGCGCTCGATGCCGCGCGCCTGCCGTCCATACATCATCTTCATCTTCATCACGCCGAACAGCTCGCAGACCCGCTCGTCCGGATCGGACACCAGTTCGAACGGCATCTCCAGCTTGGCCTTGAACGATTCGTGCGAACGCAGGCTGTCGCGGCTGACGCCAACCACCTCGGCGTTGGCATCGCGAAACTGCGGATACAGCTCGCGGAAGCGAATGCCTTCGGTAGTGCAGCCCGGCGTATTGTCCTTCGGATAGAAATACAGGACCAGGGTCTGACCCCGGTAAGCGGCCAGTTCGAAGGTCTTGCCGCTGGTCATCGGAGCGGAAAAATCGGGGACGATGTCGTTCAACTGCGGCAAGTTTTCTACCACGGCATTCTCCGGTGCATTGGGATTCGGGGCGGTCTGGCGACCGGCGGTTCACTGCAGCAGCAAGGTGCCCGAGCGGCCCGGGACTTCGCCGAAGCGCAGCGGCGCCACCGGCAGTTCGGTACCGCGCACCCGCTGGTAATGATCCGCCATCGATGCGAATTCATAGCCCTGGGCGCGCCAGCCGCGCAGCAACCGTTCAAAGATGGGGGCGAGTTTTTGTCCTTCAAGCTCGGCGTGCAGCGTGAATACATGGTCGCGCGGCCGGGCGGTCAGCTCCAGCAGCAGATCGGCGGCATTGTCCGCTGTCACCAGCCGGCCGCCGACGCTGCGGCCGAGCAGTTCGTCCAGCGTCGGCAGCGTGGTCGGCAACTGGATGCAATCGAGTGCGCGGCCGTCGATCCGCAGCCGGTGCGGGCCGGCCGCGGTATCGGCCAGCGCGCCGCTGTCGGTCAGCGACGCGCGGCCGTCCGACGCGTAGGCGATGCCGAGCGCATCCAGCCGCTCCAGCGCATGGCGGTTCATCTGCCAGCCGGCGGCGCCATGGGTGGCTGGCGGGGCGCCGAAGATGTCGGTGAAACGGTCGAACGACCTCTGCATGACCTGCTGCGTCCAGGCGGCGTCCTTGTGCTGGACATTGTCTTGCCAGACGCGGTGATCCCAGGTATGGATACCGCATTCGAAGCCGGCGTCGCGCACCGCGCGCATCTGTGCGGTGCAGGTCTTGCCGATGTCGGGCGCCGGCAGCAGCACGCCGTACATCAGCGTCTTCAGGCCGTAATGCTCGACCACCGAGGTGCGCGAGACCTTGCCGAAAAAGCCGGGCCGGAAGATCTGGCGCAGCGCCCAGCCGGTATGGTCAGGCCCGAGCGAGAACAGGAAGGTGGCGCGCGCTTCGTGCCGCGCCAGCATGCGCACCAGGTTCGGCACGCCTTCGCGCGTGCCGCGGTAGGTATCGGCGTCGATCTTTAGGGTCAGCAGCGGCACGCGCGCTCAATCCATCAGCGCCTTGGCCGCGGCCACCTGGCCGCGATAGGCGTCGAAGATGTTGCGCAGCGTATCGGCCATCGAGGTGGTCGGCTGCCATTCCAGTTCGGCGCAGGTGTTGGCGATCTTCGGCACCCGGTTCTGCACGTCCTGGTAGCCCTTGCCGTAGTAGGCGGCGGATGTGGTTTCGACCAGCTGCACCTTCTTCGCCGAGGCGGCATATTCCGGATACTCGGCGGCCAGTTTCAGCATCATGTCGGCCAGGTCGCGGATCGAATAATTGTTGCCCGGATTGCCGATGTTGTAGATCTTGCCGCTGGCGACGCCATCCTTGTTGGCGATGATCTTGATCAGTGCGTCGATGCCGTCGTCGATGTAGGTGAAGGCGCGTTTCTGGCGGCCGCCGTCGACCAGCGAAATATTTTCGCCGCGCACGATGTGGCCGAAGAATTGCGTGACCACGCGCGAGCTGCCTTCCTTCGGCGTGTGGATCGAATCGAGGCCGGCGCCGATCCAGTTGAACGGCCGGAACAGCGTGAAGTTCAGGCCTTCCATGCCGTAACCCCAGATCACGCGGTCCATCAGCTGCTTGGCGCAGGAATAGATCCAGCGCGGCTTGTTGATCGGTCCGCAGATCAGTTCCGATTCCTCGGGATCGAATTCCTCGTCGTGGCACATGCCGTACACCTCGGAGGTGGACGGGAACACCAGATGCTTGCCGTACTTGGCGGCCGAGCGCACGATCGGCAGATTGGCCTCGAAATCGAGTTCGAACACGCGCAGCGGCTGCTTGACGTAGGTCGACGGCGTGGCGATCGCCACCAGCGGCAGGATCACGTCGCACTTCTTGACGTGGTATTCGACCCATTCCTTGTTGATCGTGATGTCGCCCTCGAAGAACTTCATGCGCGACTTGTAGGCCGGGTTTTCCAGCAGATCGTTGATGCGGTCGGTCATCATGTCCATGCCGTACACCTGCCAGTCGGTGGTTTCCAGGATGCGCTTGGACAGATGGTGGCCGATGAAGCCGTTGACGCCGAGGATGAGGACTTTTTTCATGGGATTCTTGGTTAGGAAAGAGAATGGCGCGCCGCGGCCAGGGCTTGCCGCAGCTGCGCCGGCGTCGCCGGCTGGCCGTCGACGCGGATTTCGTGGATGTCCAGCGCGCGGCCGTCGGCGGCGACGCCAAGCACGCGATTATCCACCACCGCCAGCCCGGGCGGCAAATCGGGATAGGACTGCCGCGCCAGCCGTGCGCGGACGATGGTCCAGGTGTGGCCGCCCAGCTCGGTGAAGGCGCCGGGATAGGGCGGCGCCACCGCCCGGTGCAGGTTGTAGATCGCCTGCGCCGGCTGGTTCCAGTCGATGCGGCCATCCTCCGGCTTGCGGCCGCCGAAATAGCTGCCTTGCGCCAGATTGTTCGGTATTTGCGGCGGATGCCCGGCCAACAGCGCCGGCAGCACGTTCCACAGCGCCTGCTCGGCCGCCACCGTCACCTTGCCGAATACTTCATGCGCGGTGTCGTCGGGCAGGATCGGCACCGCGCTTTGCGCCAGGATGGTGCCGGCGTCCGGCTTGACCGCCATTTCGTGCAGCGTGGCGCCGGTTTCGGTCTCGCCGTGCAGCACCGCCCAGTTGATTGGCACCCGGCCGCGGTACTTCGGCAGCAGCGAGCCGTGCATGTTGTAGGCGCCGCGCGTCGCGCTCGCCAGCAGCGCCGTCGGCAGCATGTGGCGGTAGTAGAAGCTGAAGATGAAATCGGGCCGTACCGCCTGCACCGCCGCCAGCAGTTCCGGCGACTTCGGGTCGGCCGGAGTGATGGCCGGGATGCCGTGCTCGCGGCACAGCGCGGCGACCGATTCGAACCAGATGGTCTCGGCCGGGTTGTCTTCGTGCGTGACCACCAGCGCCACCTCGACGCCGCGCGCCAGCAGCACCTTCAGGCAGCGCACGCCGACGTTGTGGTAGGCGAACACGACCGCCCGGTTGCCGGAGGCGCTCATGGCTCGCGCGTCACCGCGCGCCGTTCGCGGCGCTCGGCGGTATCTTCGTTGGTGGAAGCGTCGGCCAGTAGCGGCTGCTCGCGCTGTTCCAGAATGGTCTGCACCACGTAGCGCGGCCGTGCGCGCACCTGCTGGTGGATGCGGCCGACGTATTCGCCGACCAGGCCGATGCCGAACAGCAGCACGCCCATCAGGAAGAAGTTGACGGCAAACAGCGTGAACACGCCCTCGACCTCGGCGCCGAAGATGAAGCGGCGGATCAAGAGCAGCACGAACAGCGCCGCCGACACGAACGACAACGCGATGCCTGCCAGCGAAAACAGTTGCAGCGGCACCAGCGAAAAGCCGGTCACCAGGTCGAAGTTGAGGCGGATCAGGCTGTACAGCGAATACTTGGACTGGCCGGCGGCGCGCTCCTCGTGCTCGACCACGATCTCGGTCGGCCGGCGGGCAAAGGTGTATGCCAGCGCCGGCACGAAGGTATTGGCCTCGCGGCACTGGTTGATCAGGTCGATCACGTTGCGGCCGTAGGCGCGCAGCATGTTGCCCTGGTCCGTCATCTTGATGTGGGTGATGGTTTCGCGCAACCGGTTCATCGCGCGCGACGCATGCGTGCGCCAGGCCGAATCCTGCCGTTCGCGCCGAATCGAGCCGACGTAGTCGTAGCCCTCGTGGAACTTGGCGACCAGCTTGCCGATTTCTTCCGGCGGATTCTGCAGGTCGGCGTCCAGCGTCACCACGACGTTGCCGCGGGTGGCTTCGAAGCCGGCCAGGATCGCCATGTGCTGGCCATAGTTGCCATTGAACAGCACCACGCGCGTCACGTCCGGGCGGCGGCGGAACTGGTCGGCCAGGATGCTGGCCGAATCGTCGCGGCTGCCGTCGTTGACGAAGATGAGTTCGTAGCTGTAGCCGAGCGCGTCGAGCGCCGGATAAAGCCGTTCGAACAGCTTGGCGAGGCCGGCCTGTTCGTTGTATACCGGGATGACGACGGAGAGTTCTGGTTTCATCAGGCGGGTGCCTTGCGCGTTTTGGGCCGATTCTGGCGATGCGGACGGCGTCCGGACGCTTCAGCACCGCCCACGGTTGTTTGTTATCGGCAAAGCACGAATTTTACCGCGTCGACAACACGCTCGATATCCTGTTCGCCAATGGTGTTGAACATCGGCAGCGACACGATGCGCCGGCCGACCCGTTCCGCCACCGGGAACATGCCTTCCTTGAAGCCGCGCGCGCGGTACAGCGAAAACAGGTGGATCGGCGCGTAGTGGTAGCCGATGCCGATCTGTTGCTGCTGCATCCGCTCCATGAATTCGGCGCGCGTGATGGTGTCCGGCAGCACGATCTGGTACAGGTGCCAGTTCGAGTTTTCCAGGTTGGCGACCGGCAGCTGGGCGCCGCTGTCGTGCTCGAAGCTGCGGCCGAAGGTGGTGAAGTAGTGCTTGGCGAGTTCCTTGCGGCGCGCGGTGATGGCGTCGATCTGCGCGAACTGGCCGAGACCGATGGCGGCGGCAACGTCGGTCATGTTGTACTTGCCGCCCAGCACGTCGACGTCGATGCCGTCGAAGCCGCTGCGGGTCACGCCCTGCAGCCGGTATTTTTCCGCCAGCCGCGCTTCCTCGGCATTGTTCAGCACCAGGCAGCCGCCTTCGGACGAGGTGACGTTCTTGGTGGCCTGGAAACTGAACGAGACGAAATCGCCGAAGGAGCCGATGCGGCGGCCGTGCCAGGTCGAGCCAAGGGCCTGCGCCGCATCCTCTATCACGCGCAGCTTGTGCTTGGCGGCAATCGCGTACAGCCGGTCCATGTCGACCGGCAGGCCGGACAGATAGACCGGGATGATCGCCCGCGTGCGCGGCGTGATCGCGGCCTCGACCGCGTCGAGGTCGATGTTGCGGGTGACCGGATCGATGTCGGCGAACACCGGCGTGGCGTCGACCTCGATGATGACGTTGGAGGTGGCGACCCAGGAAATCGGCGTCGTGATCACTTCGTCGCCGGGGCCGATGCCGGCGATGCGCAGCGCGATCTCCATCGTGCAGGTGCCGGAATTGTAGGTGCGCACCGGCCGCCCGCCGAAATACTCGGACAGCGCCGCCTCGAATGCCTGCACCTTCGGGCCGCTGGTGATCCAGCCGGAGCGCAGCACGTCGGCCACGGCAGCGATCGTCATCTCGTCGATCACGGGTTTGGAAAACGGCAGGAAATCAGCGGTCATGCGGATATACTCCTCACAGGGATGCCCTGATCCGGGCATGAAATGGACGTTTTAAACGGATACTCCAGGTCAGCTACGCGCCAGCAGCGCGACGCCGACGATGATGATGGCGATCGCCAGCAGCCGCTGGGCCGACACCGCCTCGCCCAGGAAGTACCAGGCACCGACGGCGTTGATGAGGTAGCCGAGCGACAGCATCGGATAGGCAATCGTCACATCGACCCGCGACAGGCCGATGATCCACACCAGCACCGAAATCACGTAGCATGACAGGCCGCCCAGGATCGGCAGCTGGGTCGCCAGCTTCAGGCCGGTGGCAAACCAGTTGTCGGCGGTCAGGTGGATCGCGCCGACCGCGTTGGTGCCGGCCTTCAGCAGCAGCTGCGCGACCGCATTCAGGCAGATGCCGGCGAAGATGAAGCCGAAGGTGGCCAGATTCATGCTCTGCCTGCCGTTCAGGGCGTGACGACGACGATGCGGCGCGGGTCGGAGGCAATCACGCGCAGCTTCATGCCGAGTCGTTCCAGGTCCGGCAAGCGGTCGGGGTTCAGGATCGCCAGCGACTTCTTGCCGGCCGCCAGGTCTGCATTCCACTTTTCGACGAATGCCGCGCGCGTCGGTATCCACAACTGCGGCTCCTGCTTGAGGCCGAATTCCAGCTCGTCCGGGTGGTCGACCAGAATCATCGTGCGGCGCAGGTAGAACGGCAGCGTCTGCGTGTAGCGGCCGACCGCGTAGATCGGCGTCTCGGGTGTCAGTTCGGCCTCGATCACCGGTACCAGGTCGATGCCGGCGGCGTAGCGGCCGAGCGGCTCGTGGCCCAGCATCAGCAGCTGCGCCGACAGATAGCCGGTGGCGGCCAGCGTTACCAGCGCCCAGTCCATGCGGCGCACCGCCAGCCAGATCGCGGCCAGGCCGCCGACCACGCCGAGCGCGCTGGCGGCGCCGACCCACGGCACGTAGGCGGCGTAGATCGGCACTTCGAACGCGATGTCGGTCAGGCCCGGAATCAGATGCATGGACGCCAGCCCGCCGATGCCGGCGACCACCAGGATCGCCGCCGACGCCTGGACCGTGCGCGCCGATACCTGCTCCAGGTAGCAGGCGATCAACAGCGCCAGTGCCGGGAAGATCGGCAGGATGTAGGAGGGCAGCTTGGAGCCGGACACGCTGAAGAAGACGAAGATGAACACCGACCACACCAGCAGCAGCTTCTTCGGCTGGAAGCCGGTGGCTTGCGCATCGCGCCGCCCCTGCCACAGGCTTTGCGCCAGCATGCCGAGCCACGGCAGGATGCCGAGCAACAGGATCGGGATGAAGTAATACCAGGGGCCGGCGCGATCGTGGATCTTGCTGGTGAAGCGCTGGAAGTGCTCGTGGATGAAGAAAAATTGCAGGAATTCCGGGTTGCGCATCGACACCAGCACGAACCACGGCACCGTGATCGCCAGGAACAGCAGCACGCCGGGCAGAAGATGGAGCCGTTTCCAGATCGCCCAGTCGCGCGCAAACAGCGTATACAGCACCAGCACTGCGCCCGGCAATACGACGCCGATCAAGCCCTTGGACATCACCGCCAGCGCCATCCCGGCCCAGCAGGCCAGCATCCACCAGCGCCGCTCGCCGTTCGACGCCGCCGGATTCTGCCCCAGCAGCAGCCCGCACAGCGCCAGCGTCATCATGCCGGCCAGCCCCATGTCGAGCGTGTTGATATGTGCCAGCGCCATCCAGAACGCGGCCGAGCCGAGCACCAGCGCGGCGTTGAAGCCGACCCGCGGACCGAACAGCCGGCGTCCGGCATAACCGGCCAGGAACACGCCGAGCAGCCCGCACAGCCCGGTCCACAGCCGCGCCTGCCATTCGCCGAGGCCGAACAGCTCGAAGGTCAGCGCGTTCATCCAGTTCTGCAGCGGCGGCTTCTCGAAATACTTGATCGCGTTCAGGCGCGGCGTGATCCAGTCGCCGGTGGCGACCATTTCGCGCGCCATTTCGGCGTAGCGGCCCTCATCGGTCGGCACCAGCGTGCGGGCGCCGAGCGCATAGAACCAGATGAACAGAAAGACAACGAGCAAGCCCCAGACGAACGGTTTGGAAGTGTGCAGTTCACGCATGTCCGGGGTCGGTGCCTTTCTGGGAAGAGGGTGGGGTCGATGAAGAAGCTTGTTCAATGATCAGCGCCAGGGCCACCTTGCGGCCCTCCGCCATCAGGATGTTGTAGGTGCGGCAAGCGGCCTTGTTGTCCATGCATTCGACGCCGACCCGGCGCAGGGTCAATGCCGCCGTCAGCCGCGGATGGACGAATTGCTGGCGCGCGCCGGTGCCGAGGATCACCACGTCCGGCACGGTGGCCTCGATCTGGGCGAAATGCTCCGGCGCCAGCGCATCGAAGGAAGCCACCGGCCAGCTTGCCGGTGCCGTTTCCGGCAATACCAGCAGGCTGTCGGTGAAGCGCACCGCATTGATCTCGACACCGGCATCGTCGTAGGCGGTCACGGTCTGGTACTGCTGGGTGGAAGTGGCATGCAGTTTCATGGTCCGGCAATCCTCCGGCCGACGCGAGCGCCGGTGAATTTTCGATGGGAGAGAACAAGTGCTGCATTGTAGCGTTTTCCGTTTAAAACCGGCCGCAGCCATTGATAAAAGCGCCTGCTTTCGGCAGAATGACCGATTCTGGCAGTGCAGCATAATCGTGTGCCGGGCGCGCCGGAACCGTCATTTGTCGACCGCCGAACCCGGTCGGGCCTTCGCGGCATTCGAACTTCCCTCCGGTTTTGACGCTGCAGCCAGTGGCGTATTCGTTGTGCATTCAACCATGAGGGCATCTGTGCGATCGATTCAGAAATCCAAAAAACTGGCGGACGTCTGCTATGACATCCGCGGCCCGGTGCTGGACAAGGCCAAGCAAATGGAAGAAGAGGGCCATAAGATCATCAAGCTGAACATCGGCAACGTCGGCGCCTTCGGCTTCGATGCGCCTGATGAAATCGTGCAGGACATGATCCGCAACATGCAGGCGGCGTCGCCCTACACCGATTCCAAGGGCCTGTTCGCACCGCGCAAGTCGGTGATGCACTACACCCAGCAAAAGAACATCGCCGGCGTCACCATCGACGACATCTACCTCGGCAACGGCGCTTCCGAGCTGATCATGCTGTCGATGAATGCGCTGCTGAACAGCGGCGACGAGGTGCTGGTGCCGGCGCCCGACTACCCGTTGTGGACTGCAGCCACCAGCCTGTCCGGCGGCAATCCGGTGCACTACATGTGCGACGAGCAGGCCGGCTGGATGCCGGATCTCGACGACATCAAGAGGAAGATCACGTCGAACACCAAGGCGATCGTCGTCATCAACCCGAACAACCCGACCGGCGCGCTGTATTCCGACGACCTGCTGCGCGAACTGGTCGAGATCGCGCGCCAGCACCAGCTGATCGTGTTCGCCGACGAAATCTACGACAAGATTCTCTATGACGGCGCCAGGCATACCTCGATCGCCTCGCTGGCGGACGATGTACTGTTCATCACGCTGAACGGCCTGTCGAAGAACTACCGTTCCTGCGGCTACCGCGCCGGCTGGATGGTGGTGTCAGGCGAGAAAAAGCATGCGAAGGACTACATCCAGGGCCTGAACATGCTGACCTCGATGCGCATGTGCGCCAATGCGCCGGGCCAGTACGCGATCCAGACCGCGCTCGGCGGCTACCAGAGCATCGACGACCTGGTCGCTCCCGGCGGCCGGCTGGCGCGCCAGCGCGACCTAGCGTACAAGCTCCTGACCGATATCCCGGGCGTCACCTGCGTCAAGCCGAAGTCGGCGCTGTACATGTTCCCGCGGCTGGATCCGGCGGTCTATCCGATCGCCGACGACCAGCAGTTCGCCTACCAGCTGCTGGCCGAGGAAAAGGTGCTGATCGTGCAGGGCACCGGCTTCAATTACCCGACGCCGGACCACTTCCGCGTGGTGTTCCTGCCGAATACCGACGACCTGGCCGAATCGATGGGGCGCATCGCACGCTTCCTCGACGGCTACCGCCGGCGCCACAAGACGGCCTGATCCGGCGCCGACCTTGCCCGCGGTTCCCGCCGGCGCGGGGACCAAGGGTTTTCATGCCGCCGCAACATCAGGTTGCGGACGGCGCATCATCAGTGGACAAGAAAAGAAGACATATGAAATCGATCAAAGTGGGTTTGCTGGGCGCGGGCACCGTCGGTGCCGGCACGTTCGAGGTGTTGCAACGCAACCAGGAAGAGATCATGCGCCGCGCCGGCCGCGCGATCGAGATCGTGATGGTTGCCGACCTGGACACGCAACGTGCGAACGCGCTGGCCGGCGGCCGCTGCCAGGTGGTGAACGACGCCGCGCTGGTGGTCGACAACCCGGAGATCGACATCGTCATCGAGCTGATCGGCGGCTATGGGGTTGCACGCACGCTGGTGATGCGGGCGATCGCCAACGGCAAGCACGTGGTGACCGCCAACAAGGCGCTGATCGCGATGCACGGCAATGAAATCTTCCAGGCGGCGCAGGAAAAGGGCGTGATGGTGGCGTTCGAGGCGGCGGTCGCCGGCGGCATCCCGATCATCAAGGCACTGCGCGAAGGGCTGACCGCCAACCGCATCGAATGGATCGCCGGCATCATCAACGGCACCACCAACTTCATCCTGTCCGAAATGCGCGACAAGGGCCTGGATTTCGACGTCGTGCTGAAGGAGGCGCAGCGCCTCGGCTACGCCGAAGCCGACCCGACCTTCGACATCGAAGGGGTGGATGCCGCGCACAAGCTGACCATCATGGCCTCGATCGCGTTCGGCGTGCCGGTGCAGTTCGAGCGCGCGCACGTGGAGGGCATTACCAAGCTGCAGGCGGCCGACATCCGCTACGCCGAGCAGCTCGGCTACCGCATCAAGCTGCTCGGCATCACACGCCGCACCGCCGGCGGCATCGAACTGCGCGTGCATCCGACGCTGATCCCGGCCCGGCGCCTTCTGGCCAACGTCGAGGGCGCGATGAACGCGGTGCTGGTGCAGGGCGACGCGGTCGGCGCCACGCTGTACTACGGCAAGGGCGCCGGAGCCGAGCCGACCGGCTCGGCGGTGATCGCCGACCTGGTCGACATCACGCGCCTGGCCACCGCCGACCCCGAGCACCGGGTGCCGTTCCTGGCGTTTCAGCCGCACGCGATGGCCGACACGCCGATCCTGCCGATGGCCGAAGTCGCCACCAGCTACTACCTGCGCGTCCACGTCGCCGACGAAACCGGTGTGCTGGCGGACCTGACGCGCATCCTGGCCGACGCCACCATCTCGATCGACGCCATGCTGCAGAAGGAGCCGGCCGAGGGCGAAGCGCAGACCGACATCATCATGCTGACCCACCAGACCCACGAAAAGCACATCGACGCCGCGATCGGGCGCATCGAGCAACTGCCGACCGTGCTCGGCAAGGTCACCCGCATCCGGCTCGAAGAGCTGGCCTGAGGCGCGGGCGGGCGCAATCCATGCCGCCCGTGCCGCGCGCCGCCATGTCCGATCCGGTCCCGCCGCCACGCCATACGCTGGCCGAGGACGTGCTGGCGATCCTGATCGGCTCGCTGTTCGTGTCGTTCGGGATCGCCATGTTCAACCAGGCCGGCCTGCTGACCGGCGGCACCGCCGGCCTCGCATTCCTGATCCACTATGCCAGCGGGATCGCTTTCGGGCCGATCTTTTTCGTGCTCAACCTGCCGTTCTACCTGCTGGCGTTACGGCGCATGGGACGGCAATTCACGCTCAAGACCTTTTGCGCGGTCGGGCTGGTGTCGCTGTTCTCCGGCATGCACCCGCAGTTCGTGCAGTTCAGCCCGCTGGCGCCGTTCTACGTCGCCGTGATCGGCGGCTCGCTGATGGGTGCCGGGTTCCTGATCCTGTTCCGACACCGCGCCAGCCTCGGCGGCGTAAACATCCTGGCGCTGTATCTGCAGGACCGCCACGGCTGGCGTGCCGGCAGCCTGCAGATGGCGGTCGACCTGGCGATCGTGCTGGCCTCGCTGCTGCTGGTCGGCGTCACCGCGCTATTGGCGTCGATTCTGGGCGCGGTCGCGCTGAATCTGGTGATCGCGCTGAATCACAGGCCGGGCCGCTACATGGCGGTCTAGGCGGCCGGGCGCGGCATTTTGCACTGGTAACCGTGCTGCGCTCTTGCCATGCGGCAGCGGGCGAAACTTCCGCTTTCTCTTCGTGTTGGGAGTATCTTCGAATTCCGCCCGTATTTTCTGCGGCATCTGGATGGATGTGCGGGAGTATGCTGGGCGGCGCGCTGTTGGTGGCGGCTCGGCGGATGCCGGGACGGATCGATCGCCTGTCACCGGAGATTGCAATTCACAAATCCATGCCGCCGCATGTTGCATTTGTAACCGCAGAATTCTTGGCTTTATTGCCACGATTCAATATGATCTGCTTGCATCCTTTCCCCGCCTGAACATCCGACCTGAGTCGTTCCACGGCCGCTTGCCATTCACCCGGGAAGAGGCTGGGACATTGCGTCCGCCGGGCATCGCCCGCCATTCGCGTCACCATCAGGGGAAATTATGAGCAAGCAGATCGACGCTCGCGAGCGCCATCCGTCCACCCGGCGCTGGAGGCGCCATGCCGCGCCGGCGCTGCTGGCGGCATTGCTGGTCCTCGGCGGCTGCGGCTCCGGCGATGCGCCGCCGCCGATCGCGACGGCGCCGCTGGAAGCCTGCAGCACCGCGTTCGCCGAAGCGAGCGGCACCACCAAGGCCGGCACCGAGCCGGTCCGGCTGTCGCAATGCCAGTTCGACGCCAACCGCAACGTCACCATCGGCGGTGGCGGCTGCGGTCCGGACGTCATCATCGACCGCTCCTTCACCGATGCCGAGGCGCTTGGCAAGATCACCATCGCCGCTGACGGCAAGCTGGCACTGCCGCGCAGTTTCGAGCAACTGGAGGTGCATACCGCCGGCATCAGCGTGGCCGGTCGCCTGTCGCTCGGCACCGCTGCCTGCCCGGTCGGACTGGAAAATCCGGCCAGCAAAGTCAAGGTGGTGTTCACCGGCACGCGCGCGGCGGCCGCGAACCGCGATACCGGTTCCGACAAGGGCATCGAAGTGCTGTCGGGCGGCGTGCTGTACCTGTACGGCAACAAGGGGGTGGCGCCGGCCGAAGGGCGCGCCGCCGACGATGCCGCCGCCACCGGCATCAGCTGGACCCATCTGTCCAAGCCGGCCGGCCCGGCGCAGTACCAGACCAGCGGCGCCGGTATCGGCGTTCCGGTCGAGAATGGCGGCGACAGCGTGCTGCACCTGGCGCGCGACGTCACCCAGGGCAGCGGCGCCTGGCGCGCCGGCGACTGGATCGTGGTCGCCACGTCCAGCTTCAGTCCGTTCGAGTCGGAGTTCGTGCAGATCGACTCGCTGGCGTCGGACGGCAAGGGTGGCGCCGACGTGCGGCTGAAGCAGGCGCTGCGCCACTACCATTTCGGCAGCGCCGATCCGGGCCGGCCGGGAGACGCCAACTACGGCGCCAAGCGCGAGGTCAATTTCGGCGTCGACGAGCGCAGCGAGGTCGGCCTGATCAGCCGCAACATCATCCTGACCGCGCAGACGCCGGATGCCGGCGGCGCGGCCAACCCGGACCTGCACTGGGGCGGCGAAATCCGCATCCTGGAGGGCTTCGGCCAGGTGGCGATCCAGGGCGTCGAGCTGGAAAAATTCGGCAAGGAGCGGCTCGGCAGCTACCCGATCCATTTCCACATGGTCGGCGACGCCAAGGGACGCCACCTGATCAACAGCAACAGCATCCACCACAGCTACAACAAGTGCGTGACCGTGCACACGTCGGACGACGTCACGATCCAGAACAACGTCTGCGCGCGCGCGGTGGGCCACCTGTTCTACCAGGAGATGGGCGACGAGCTGAGAACGCGCTTCCTCGGCAATCTCGGCCTGGGTGCGATGAGCCACTATTTCGGCATCGATGCGAGCGCCAAGAAGACCGCCGACGGCATGGTCAAAAACTGGTGGGAAGGCGACCATCTGGCGCGCAGCAACCGCTACGACGGGCTGAACGTGCGCAACATGGACAACCAGACCAATCCGACCCGCGGCGGCTGCTATACGTCCACCGGCAGTACCTTGCTTGACAAGCGTATTCCGGGACCGAATAACGAATGCAAATACGAAGACGGCGAGTTCTACGTCGAGCAGGCCAGCGGCTTCTGGATCGTCAACCCGGCGACCGAGATGGTCGGCAACTCGATCGGTGGCTGCCAGGGCATGGGCAAGGGCTACTGGTACGTGGCGCCGTCCGGCCTCGGCCTGGAGTTCCAGCCGGTCGGCAAGTTCAGCGACAACCGCGTGCATGCCTGCTACGACGGCGTGTTCGCCGAAACCGAGAGGCTGACGGTCACCCAGCAGTTGTTTCCGCGCGTGGGCGGCAAGGCTGACGGCAGGAACCTGATCACCCGTTTCGAAGGCTTGACGGCGACCCGCAACCGCAACCGCGGCATCTGGATCCGTCCGACCTGGAACGTGATCGAGCACGGCCGCTTCGCCACCAACCGCGATTCGGCGACGCTGGTCAGCTCCGGTGGGCCGGACGGCAATGCGCCGGGCGTATGGGCCTTGATGCAGGATTCGGTGCTGGTCGGCGTCAGCGCCAACAATGTCGACCGCTGGGGCCCGTGCCCGACCCTGACCGATGGCGAGAACAGCGGCTGCGTCGACTACAACCCGAAGGCCAACGAACTGGCCGACAAGCGCTACCAGACGCCGTTCTGGAATTCGGCCGGCTACATGGTCTACGATGGCCCGGTGCGGGTATTCCGCAATCACTTCGTGAATTTCCTGCGCAACCCATCGCCGTTGCTGACCAAGGCCGATGCCGAACACATGAAGAATTTCAGGGCCTACCCGAACCAGGCCACGGTCTATGAAGGCGATGCCGCGTTCGGCTGGTTCCAGAGCAACCAGAGCGCCTATCCGACCGCCAGCACCACCCGTGCGCTGAGCTTCGAGAACGTCGACTTGCGTCACCAGATCTACACCGAGAACGTCAACCAGGCGCCATTCAAGGACGGCGATAAAAATACCGCGCTGATCGACCTGGACGGCACACTGACCGGCTTCAGGGTGGTCGGTCCGAACGACATCAAGGCGTTGCCGGGCGAGTTTGCGATCTCGCTGAACAACCTGGCGTTCAACCGCGCTTCCAACGCGGTCGACGAATGCCTGGCGACCGGCGAGCAGGATCTGCTGGCGGAAGGCCGCGCGACCTCCATCATTTCGCCGGCCAACATGGCGACGCTGGAATTCGATGCGCTGTATCCGCTGGTCAAGGCCCAGCGCTGGCAGGACATGGTGTTTACCCGCACCTTCAAGGACGTCGGCATGTACCAGCAGATGGCGCTGCAAAGCCGCAACGGCCAGGGTTTGTGGGAGCCGAAGCTGACCAGCGGTCACGGCTACATCGTCGAGTCGGCGCCTTCGACGTCGCCGCAAGCGACCGACAAGAACATCAACGGCATGCCGAGCGTCGTGCAGTTCGGTTTCACCGACGCCGTCAAACCCGACATGGACAAGAAGCCGTTCTATGTGCGGTTGGGGATCCGCTACGTCGACAAGGATGGCCGGGCGCTTGCCGCCGGCGACTTCAAGGTCGAGCGAGGCTATCGTTCCTGGGGCGGCAACGGCGTGCATTTCGCCACCGACGAGATGCGGCAGTACTTCAACCGGCTGGACGGTTCCAGTTATGGCAATGAACTCTGCTACAACCTGAACGAGCAGAACGATGGCCTCGAAGGTCGGCCCAGGAATGCCTGCCCGGCGAATGGCGTGATGGCGGTACCGGCCGGCAGCGCCTGCCCGGCCGGCTCGGTGCCGGAAGGCGGCTACTGCATCTTCAAGAAGAAGACCCTGACGCCGGTCGCCAGCCTGGCCGAACTGGCCAGGCCGGATGGCACGCCGAGCGGCGACAACTACTTCTACGACGGCGCCAACGGCGTGTTGTTCCTGTACGTGCAGCAGGATTCGAAGAACGCGCACGGCGTCTTCCCGCTCGGCAGCTGCCCCGGGGATCGCGCCTGCCCGGACGCAAACGAGCTGGATACCTACTTCCCGTGTCCGCCGCAGGGCTGCGTCAGCTATTCGGTGACGGTGGATGAGCAGAAGTACAGTCCGGGCCGGAATACCGCACCCTTCACGCAGGCGGACTTTGCCCGCTTCGATCTGCCGGAGCCGCCGAACCAGAACCGCCTCGCCTATATCGACGAGAACGGCAACGTTACCGGCGTGGTGCGGGCGGATGCCAAGACCGCGAAGAAGAATCTGCCGCACTGGACGCCGGATCGCGAGCCGTGGTGCCCGACCACGACACCGATCATTCCGCGCCAGCCGAAGCAGAGCGCGCGTGCGGTGTCGACACTGACCACTGCGATGCGCCCGACCGAACCGCGCCGGCTGGCGGCGTTGCGCGACGCACTGCCTCCGAGCGCGATGGCGGCATTGCCGGTCTGCAGCGCGACCGCGACGGTGACCCGCTAGGGCTCCGGCGCCGGGCGCAGGCCGAGCAGGCGCCGCGCCTCCTCAGGCGTTGCCGGCCGCCGCCCGTAATCGCCGCAGCGCTCGACGATCTTTTGCACCAGTTCGGCGTTGCTGGCCGCCAGGCGGCTGCGGTCGAAACGGGTGTTGTCTTCCAGCCCGGTGCGGCAGTGGCCGCCTTCCTGCAGGCACCATTGATTGACTTCCCACTGGTGGCGACCGATTCCGGCCGCCACCCAGGTCGCCTGCGGCAGCAGCGCCTGCAGTTCGGCGCGCAGGAAATCGAATACCTGGCGCCGCGCCGGCAGTGCATTGCCCAGGGCCAGCACGAACTGCACGTGCGGCTGCGGCGATAGCAAACCCTTGTTGACAAGGTTGACGGCGTTGTACAGCATCGCCAGATCGAACACCTCGACTTCGGCCTTGATGTCGTAGTCGAGCATCGTGCTTGCCAGGCCCTCAACGAAGTCGGGCGGATTTTCATAGATGCTGGTCGGGAAATTGACCGAGCCGGTGGCCAGCGAGGCCATGTCCGGCTTCAGGTGCAGCATGGCGCCGCGGGCCGCCTGCTCGCGACCGCGGCCGCCGGTCGAGAATTGCACGATCATGCCGGGGCAATACTTGACCACGCCTTCCTGCACGCGCGCGAACAGTTCGGGGTCGGAACTCGGCGATTCGTCCGGGTTGCGGACATGGATGTGGACCAGCGACGCGCCGGCTTCGTAGCATTCCTGGGTCGATTCGATCTGCTCGGAGGGCGTGACTGGCAGCGCCGGGTTGTCCTTTTTGCGCGGCACCGAGCCGGTAATCGCGGCGGTGATGATGACCGGTGTTTCCATCTGGCGGCTTTCCTTGGCAACACGCCACAGCGGCGTTCTTCCAAGGTAGCGAAAAGTGGCGGCAGCTCCTTGCGGACTATCAAGCGGTGCATCCGCCGCGCTTCCGTCGGCACTTCAACGGTGGATGACTACCATCAAGGCCCGGGCTTCTGTCTTGCCGGCATTGCGAATGACATGCGGCAGGTCGGCCCGGTAGCGCGCGGTGGCGCCGGTGCGCAGCTTCTTGCCCAATTCGCCAGCTTCGACTTCGACCGTGCCGTGCAGCACGGTCAGGTGTTCGCGCGTGCCGGGGTCGTGCGGGTTCGACGCCAGAATGCCGCCCGGGGCCAGCGTCAGCTCATACCACTCGAACTTGCCGGCCAGCTCCATCGGCCCCAGGATGCGCAGCGCGTAGCCGGCGTGGCTGCCGGGCAGGGTCGGCGTTTCGTGCGCCTCCAGCACCTGGATCGGGTCGGCCTCGCGCGGCGCGGTCGACAGCAGCTCGGCGATGCCGACGCCGAGCGCGTTGGCCAGCCGCCAGGCGACGGCGATGGTTGGATTGGCCTTTTCGCGCTCGATCTGCGACAGCATCGATTTCGATACGCCGGCCGCGCGCGACAGGTCTTCCAGCGTCAGGCCGCGCTGCTGGCGCAGGCGCTGCAGGGTGGCGCCGACTTCCGGCGGGACGTTGGCCGGGCTGGATGGAGTCATGGCTTGCATTGTTCAATAGGTTTGTTTAGTATCCATTATATTGAATTTCAGTTCGAAATAATGGAATTTGGCGCGAGGTGGTGGCGGCATCCTAACAGGTCGCCGTGGCGTTGCGCCAGGCGCCATCGACCGGCGGAGGATGCGCGATGACTACGGAGCAGGGCGGTAATGAGGCATTTTATGCGCGGCTGGCGGACGGCCTGCAGCGCCTGCGCGACGACGGGCTGTTCAAGCCGGAACGGGTGCTGGCCTCGCGCCAGGGCGCCGAAGTGACCGGCGACGACGGCCGTACCCGGATCAATCTGTGCGCCAACAATTATCTCGGCCTGTCCGGCGACGAGGCGACCGCACAGGCGGCGATCGCGGCCATCGAACGATATGGCTATGGCCTGTCGTCGGTGCGCTTCATCTGCGGCACGCAGACGGTGCACAAGCAGCTGGAGCGGGCGCTGGCGCGCTTTCTCGGGATGGAGGACGCGATCCTGTACGCGTCCGCGTTCGATGCCAACGGCGGCCTGTTCGAGCCGTTGTTCGACGAGCGCGACGCGATCATCTCCGACGAGCTGAATCACGCGTCGATTATCGACGGCGTACGGCTGTGCAAGGCGGCGCGCCTGCGCTACCGGCACGACGACATGGCCGACCTCGAACGCCAGTTGCAGGCGGCGGCCGGCGCGCGCCAGCGCATCATCGCCACCGACGGCGTGTTTTCGATGGACGGTACGATCGCGCAGCTGGACAGGATCTGCGAACTGGCCGCACGCCACGATGCACTGGTAATGATCGACGAATGCCATGCGACCGGCTTCATGGGCGCGACCGGGCGCGGCACGCATGAGCACCACGGCGTGATGGGCAAGGTCGACATCATCACCGGCACGCTCGGCAAGGCGCTCGGCGGCGCGATGGGCGGCTTCACCGCCGGCCGGCGCGAAGTGATCGAGACGCTGCGGCAGAAATCGCGTCCCTACCTGTTTTCCAACACGCTGGCGCCGGCCATCGCCGGCGCATCGCTGGCGGTGCTGGAGCGGCTGTCGGCGTCGACCGAGCTGCGCGACCGGCTGCATGCGAATACCGCGCTGTTCCGCCGCCGCATCGCCGAGCTCGGTTTCACCATCAAGCCCGGCAGCCATCCGGTGGTGCCGGTGATGCTGTTCGACGCGCCGCTGGCGCAGCGCTTTGCCCAGCGGCTGTACGAGCTTGGCGTGCTGGTGACCGGCTTCTTTTATCCGGTGGTGCCGCTCGGGCAGGCGCGGGTGCGGGTGCAGCTGTCGGCGGCGCACACTACCGAACAGCTGGAACAGGCGCTGGCGGCATTTGAGCAGGCCGGCACCGAACTCGGGCTGCTGAAGAACAACGCGGAGGCAAGCTGATGGAAAAGATCCTGGTGATCGGCGCCAACGGCCAGATCGGCAGCGAGCTGACGGCAGCGCTGGCGCAGCGGCACGGCGCCGCCAACGTGCTGGCGGCCGACATCGGCGGCCACAGCCGCTATGGCGCGGCGCGCTACCAGCGGCTGGACGTGCTGGACCGCGCGCGGCTGACGCAGCTGGTGGCGGACAACGGCATCACGCAGGTCTACCAGCTGGCGGCGATGCTGTCGGCGACCGGCGAGCAGGCTCCGCTGGCGGCGTGGAACCTGAACATGAACGGCCTGTTGAACGTGCTGGAAGTGGCGCGCGAGCGGACCGAGACGGGTGCGCCGCTGTCGGTGTTCTGGCCGTCGTCGATCGCGGTGTTCGGACCGCACACGCCGGCCGACGGTACGCCGCAGGACACCGTGATGGACCCGAGCTCAATGTACGGCATCAGCAAGCTGGCCGGCGAGCGGTTGTGCGAATACTACTTCCAGCATTACGGCGTCGACGTGCGCAGCATCCGCTATCCGGGCGTGATCAGCTACAAGTCGCCGCCGGGCGGCGGCACCACCGACTACGCGATCGCGATGCTGTACGCGGCCGCCGCCGGCGAGAACTACACGTCCTTCCTCGGCCCCGACAGCTCGCTGCCGATGATCTACATGCCCGACGCGCTGCGCGCGACGCTGGAACTGATGGCGGCGCCGGCCGCGCGTATCCGGGTGCGCTCGTCCTACAACGTGGCCGGCGTCAGCTTCAGCCCGAGCGAGCTGGCGCGGCAGATCGCCGTACGGCGGCCGGGCTTTCGCGTGCATTACCAGCCCGACGAGCGGCAGGCGATCGCTGACAGCTGGCCGCACAGCATCGACGACAGCGCCGCCCGCTCCGACTGGGGCTGGCACGCCGAGATCGGGCTGGAACGGATGGTGGACGACATGCTGGCCAACATCCCGGCCCACCAGCCAAGTCATAAGCCGGCCGGCGTGCCGCGGATCGCCTGAAGCGGGAGGCGGCGATGGATATGCGGGTGGCGGACCTGTTCAAGATCGGCATCGGGCCATCCAGCTCGCACACGGTCGGGCCGATGCTGGCGGCACGCCGCTTCCTGCTGGAAGCCGGCCCGCTCGACGACGTGCGGCGCGTGCAGGCAGAACTGTACGGCTCGCTGGCGCTGACCGGCGTTGGCCACGGCACCGGACGCGCGGTGCTGCTGGGGCTGATGGGCGAGACGCCGCAGGACGTCGATCCGGCCACGGTCGATGCGCGCCTGGCCGAGGTCGCCGCCAGCGGCGAACTGCGCCTGCTGGGCACGCAGGCGGTCGCCTTCGACGGCGCGCGCGACCTGCTGTGGCACAAGCGCGAAAGCCTGCCGGAGCATCCGAACGGCATGCGCTTCACGCTGGTGCGCAACGATGGCGCCACCCGCTCGCAAGTGTTCTATTCGACCGGCGGCGGCTTCATCCGCGCCGAAGGAGAGGCGCCGGCGACGGCTGCGCAGGCCAGCGTGCCGTTTCCGTTCGACACCATGGCGGAACTGCTGCGCCGCGGCCGCGACAGCGGGCTGTCGATTGCGGCGATGCTACGCGCCAACGAGGCGGCGCGCAGCGCGGACGGCCGGCTCGACGATTTCCTGGATGCGATCTGGCGCACCATGCGCTACTGCATCGCGCGCGGGCTGGAGACCGGCGG
>JBAUJK010000305.1:0-4923 GCA_049683695.1 Burkholderiaceae bacterium | reverse complement strand
CCAGGCGCAGCGCCATTTCCTGGCCGCTCTGGTAGCGTTTTTCCGGCCGCTTGGCGAGCGCCTGCATCGCGATGTGCGACAGTTCCGCCGGGATCGCCGGGTCCAGCTCGTGCGGCGCCGGCGGCGCCTTGTAAGCGATCTGCTGCAGCAGCTGGTCATTGTCGCGCGCGGCGAACGGCTTGCGGCCGGTCAGCATCTCGTACAGCACCGCACCCAGCGAATACAGGTCGGTGCGCACGTCGACCGCCTTGCCGAGCGCCTGCTCCGGCGACATGTAGTTCGGCGTGCCGAGCAGGTTGCGGTGGAACAGCGTGTACGGCTGGTCGGAATGGACCGGCACAGGCGACAGCCGGTTGGGCGCGCGCGCGATGCCGAAGTCGACCAGCTTCGGCTGGCCGGGCTCGACCAGGAAGATATTGGACGGCTTGATGTCGCGGTGGATCACGCCGTTGCCGTGCGCGTAATCGAGCGCTTCGGCGATCTTGCGCACGATCGCGCAGGTCTCGTCGTGGCCGAAACGGTGGCCGGCTTCCAGCAGCTTGTGCAGCTCGCGCCCCTGCAGATATTCCATCGCGATCCAGGTGGCGCCGTTTTCGTCGCAGGCATCGAAGACGGTGACGATGTTCGGGTGCGTCAGGCGGCCGGCGGCGCGCGCCTCGTTGATGAACTGTTCGCGGTACTGCTTTTTCTCGGCCGGCGTCAGGCGCGGATTGTAGGTCTTGATGGCGACGCTGCGGTCGATCACCGGATCGTGCGCCAGATAGACCGCGCCGATGGCGCCGCGCCCGAGTTCGCGCAGCACATGGAAGCGGCCGATGCGGTGCAGCGCGGGAGCGCTGGTGTCGGCGGAAGGGGCGGGCAGGGCGGCGGAGGCGGGTTGGGCGGACATGGCGGAAGTCTGCCTGCAGCGTTACTTATTGACAAGTGGCAGGATGCCACAGCTTAACAATTTTTATCGCCCGGCCCGCGGAACGGATTGCGCTCGTTCAGTTCGTCGATGTAGGCGGCGATGCCGCCGCTTTCCTCGTGCAGGAAGCGCTCGACCGCGTCGGCGAAGGCTGGGTGCGCCAGCCAGTGCGCCGACCAGGTCTTTTGCGGCAGGAAGCCGCGCGCCATCTTGTGCTCGCCCTGGGCACCGCCCTCGAAGCAGCCGATGCCGCGCGCGATGCAGAATTCCAGCGGCTGGTAGTAGGCGGTCTCGAAATGCAGGCACGGCACGTGTTCCAGCGCGCCCCAGTAGCGGCCGTACAGCGTGCGCGCGGTGTGGATCGCCAGCGATGCGGCGATCGGGCGGCCGCCGCGTTCGGCAATTACCAGCAGGATGTTGTCCGGCATCGCGGCGCCGATACGGTGGAAGAAATCCAGGTTCAGGTACGGCGTCGAATAGTGGGCGGCATAGGTATGCCGATAGCAGCGGTGGAACAGCGCCCAGTCGGCCGCCGTCGCCTCGGCGCCGCCGACGTGGCGGAAACGCACGCCAGCCTCGGCTACCTTGCGCCGTTCGGCGGCGATGTTCTTGCGCTTCTTGCGCTCCAGCGTCGCCAGGAACTCGCCGAAGTCGCGGTAGCCGGCATTCAGCCAGTGGAACTGCACGCCCTGGCGCAGCAGGTAGCCGGCCGCCTGCAGTTCCTGCGCCTGCGCCGCCGGCGGATACAGGATGTGGCTGGACGATACGTCGCTTTGCTGCTGCAGCTGCTGCAACGCCGCCACCAGCGCCTGCCGCGCCGCGTCCGTGCGCGCCAGCAGGCGCGGCCCGGTGACCGGCGTGAACGGGATCGCCGCCAGCAGCTTCGGGTAGTAGGCCAGGCCGTTGCGCCGGTAGGCGTCGGCCCAGGCCCAGTCGAACACGTACTCGCCGTAGGAATGCGATTTCAGGTACAGCGGCAGCGCCGCCTGCAGCCGTTCGTGCTGCCACAGCGTCAGGTAGTGCGGCTGCCAGCCGGTGTCGGCGGCAGCGCAGCCGCTCTCGTGCAGCGCGTGCAGAAAGGCGAACGACAGGAAGGGGTTGGCGTCCAGTTGCAGGGCGGCCAGTTCGTCCCAGGCCGTTTGGCCGACGCTTGCCAGAGTAGTAAGGATGCGCGTGCGATAATTCACTCGGAACGAATACCTTCTCTTTCAAAGGCGCGCCCGCCGCTTCGGGCCGGCGTCTGCCAGTCAGTCATTCATCTCGCCGACACCATGACCGTCAAGATCGCGATTGCGCAAATGAACAGCACCGCCGGAGATTTCGCCGGCAATCGTCAAAGGATCGCCGAACTCGCGCGCCGCGCTGCACAGGAAGGGGCACAGATACTGCTGACGCCGGAAATGTCGCTGGCCGGCTATCCGCCGGAAGATTTGCTGCTGCGTGATGCATTTTACGCAAAAAGCGCCGAGACGCTGGCGGCGCTGGCCGCCGAGTTGGCGCCACTGGCCGGGCTGCGGGTGGTGGTCGGTCATCCGCTGGTGGCCGGCGGCGCGCGCCGCAACGCCGCCTCGGTGCTGGCCGACGGCCAGGTGCGCGGCACCGGTTGCAAGTATGAGTTGCCGAACGCTGATGTGTTCGACGAGCGGCGCTATTTTTCGCCGGCCGACACGCCGTTCGTGTTCGAGGTCGGCGGTGTGCGCTTCGGCCTGAACATCTGCGAAGACACCTGGTATCCGCGCGCGCCGGCGCGCGCCGCCGCCGCCGGTGCGCAGGTGCTGCTGGTGCTGAACGGCTCGCCGTTCCACATGGGCAAGCAGCACGTGCGCCAGGATGCGATGCGCAACCACGTGGTCGCGCAGGGGATGGCGGCGGTCTACGTCAACCTGGTCGGTGGCCAGGACGAACTGTTGTTCGACGGCAATTCCTTCGTGATGGATGGCACTGGCCAGGTCTGCGTGCAGCTGGCGCATGCGCGCGAGGATTTTGGCATCGTCGAGTTCGACGGCGCGCGGCCGCTGCCACAGCCGCTGCCGGAACCGCAGTCGATCGAGGCCGAGGTCTACCAGGCGCTGGTGCTGGGCGTGCGCGACTACGTCGGCAAGAACGGCTTTCCGGGCGTCATCGTCGGCCTGTCGGGCGGCGTCGATTCGGCGCTGACGGTGGCGATCGCCGCCGACGCGCTGGGGCCGCAGCGGGTGCGCACGGTGATGCTGCCGTCGCCGTACACCGCCGACATTTCCTGGCTGGATTCGCGCGACATGGCGGCCCGGATCGGCGTGCGCTATGAAGAGATCGCGATCGCCGGCTGCTTCGACGCCTTCCGCGCCGCGCTGGCGCCGCAGTTTGCTGGCTTGGCGGAAGACGTCACCGAGGAAAACATCCAGGCGCGCATCCGTGCGACGATCCTGATGGCGCTGTCGAACAAGTTCGGCGACATGGTGCTCACCACCGGCAACAAGAGCGAGGTCGCGGTCGGCTACTGCACGCTGTACGGCGATATGGCCGGCGGCTTCGCGCCGCTGAAGGACATCGCCAAGACGCTGGTGTACCGGCTGTGCAACTATCGCAACACGCTGTCGCAGGTGATTCCTGAGCGCATCCTGACGCGCGCGCCATCGGCCGAGCTGCGGCCCGACCAGACCGATCAGGATTCGCTACCCGCCTATGAAATCCTGGACGCGATCATGCAGCGCTACGTCGAGGAGAACCAGAGCGTGGCCGAGATCGTCGCCGCCGGCTACGCCGAAGCCGACGTCGCGCGGGTGACGCGGCTGATCAAGAACAGCGAGTACAAGCGGTGCCAGGGGCCGGTCGGCATCCGCGTCACGCATCGCGCCTTCGGACGCGACTGGCGCTATCCGATGACGTCGAAATTCCTCGAGTAACTGGAAAATCCGGCGCCGACGCGGTAGCCTTCGCCTGTTGCCGAAACTGCTGTAGTGGGAAATTGTTCCGCTTTATTTCTTAGGAGTATTCATGAAGCAAGTCACTGCGATCATCAAACCTTTCAAGCTCGACGAAGTGCGCGAGGCGCTGGCCGAGGTTGGCGTCGCTGGCCTGACGGTCACCGAAGTCAAGGGCTTCGGCCGCCAGAAGGGCCATACCGAGCTGTACCGTGGCGCCGAATACGTGGTCGATTTCCTGCCGAAGGTGAAGGTCGAGGTGGTGGTCGATGACGGCGCAGTCGACAACGTGGTGGACGCCGTGATCAAGGCGGCACGCACCGGCAAGATCGGCGACGGCAAGATCTTCGTGCAGAACGTCGAGCAGGTGGTGCGCATCCGCACCGGCGAAACCGGACCCGACGCGGTGTAGGAAACAGCAGGGCGGCGATGGCCGCCGGACCGGAACAGGCCGCCTCCCGCATGCGGGCGCGGCCTTGTTTTTTTGGAGGCAGGTGTTGCCGCGTCGCTCCCGTTGCGCCGCAACGGCGATCGCAGGTCAGAACGTTAGATAAGGGAGTATAGGGAAAAGTATGCCGTTTCCCGCAGGGGTAGAGCGCGGCTTCTGAAATGCTCCCGGCAGTATAAAAATTATCCCTGCGCCTTCAGCAACACCATCAGCGCGCCGGAACCGCCGTCGGTCGCGCGCGCCTGGCAGAATGCCAGCACTTCCTTCTTTTGTGCCAGCCAGTTGCGCACCCGGCCTTTCAGCACCGGCTCCTTGTTGACCGAACCCAGTCCCTTGCCGTGAATGACGCGCACGCAGCGCAGGCCGCGCCGGGTTGCCTGGCGGATGAATTCGGCCAGCGCTTCGCGCGCCTCGTCGCGCCGCAGGCCGTGCAGATCGAGCTGGGCCTGGACCACCCAGTGACCGCGGCGCAGCTTGCGCACGGTGTCGGCGCCGATGCCGTCGCGCGCGAAGCTCAGGTCGCCATCGGTGGCCAGCAGCGTATCGACCGTGAACTCGTCGGAAATCGATTCCTGCAGCGCGGCAGCCACGTCGGCGATGCGCTGGCGCGCCACCGGCAGCGGCCGCGGCGGCGGTGTCAGCGCGCGGGCAGCGGTGGCCAGGGG
>JBAUJK010000304.1:0-15850 GCA_049683695.1 Burkholderiaceae bacterium | reverse complement strand
GAGCCACGAAATCGTCAACGTGTCGCAAGTGCGGACGGTCGAGGTCGGCTATCGCTCGAATACCAAGAACAAGCAGTTGCAGGAAGCGCTGATGCTGACCGAGGATGAAAACATCATCGACATCCAGTTCGCCGTCCAGTACACGCTGAAGAGCGCGCCCGAATGGCTGTTCAATAATCGCGACCAGGAAGAAACCGTGCGTGAAGTGGCCGAGACTTCGATTCGCGAAGTGGTCGGCAAGAGCAAAATGGATTTCGTGTTGTACGAAGGGCGCGAGAAGGTCGCCCTGGACGTTAGCCAGCTGATGCAGCGCATTCTGGATTTGTACAAGACCGGCGTCCAGATCACCAATGTGACGATGCAGGGTGTGCAGCCGCCGGAACAGGTGCAGGCGGCTTTCGATGACGCCGTGAAGGCGGGTCAGGATCGCGAACGGCAAAAGAACGAAGGGCAGGCCTACGCCAACGACGTTATCCCGAAGGCGCGTGGTACCGCTTCGCGCCTGATGCAGGAATCCGAGGCTTACCGCTCCCGCATCGTCGCCACCGCCGAAGGCGATGCGTCCCGCTTCCGCCAGATTTTGTCCGAATACCAAAAGGCGCCGGCGGTAACGCGCGACCGAATGTATCTGGAAACCATGCAGCAGATATTTGCGAATACCACGAAGGTCATGATCGACGCCAAGGGCGGTAATAACCTGCTGTATCTGCCGTTGGACAAGCTGATCGCGCAGTCGGCCGCCATCGAGGCCGGCAAGCCGAATGCGGCGCTGCCCGGCAGTCCGTCGGCGGCTCAGAGCGGCAAGACGGATGAGGCCTCCTCCTTGAATCTGGACAGTCAGCGCCAGCGCGATTTGCGCGGCCGCGATTCGCGTGAAAGGGAGGGCCGGTGATGAATCGCCTTGTTACCTCCGTTGTCCTGGGCATCATCGCGCTGTTCGTCCTGCTGTCGACCGTGTTTGTGGTCGACCAGCGTCAATATGCGATCCTGTTTGCGCTCGGTGAAGTCAAGCAGGTGATCAACGAACCGGGTCTGCATTTCAAGCTGCCGCCTCCGTTCCAGAACGTGCTGTTCCTCGACAAGCGGATTCTGACGATCGACTCTGCGGAAACCGACCGCTTCATCACCGCCGAGAAAAAGAACATCCTTGTCGATACCTTCGTCAAGTGGAAGATCACCGATCCGCGACTGTACTTCGTCAGCTTCGGCAATGATGAGCGCCGGGCGCAGAATCGGATGTCGCAGATCGTCAAGGCGGCGCTTAACGAGGAAATCACGAAGCGCACCGTGCGCGAAGTGATATCCGGCGAGCGCGGCAAGGTGATGGATGCGATCCGCAACAAGGTCCAGGAGGAGGCGAAGCAGATCGGCGTCGCCATCATCGATGTGCGCTTGAAGCGGGTCGATTATGTCGATCAGATCAATGCCTCGGTGTACGACCGCATGAAATCGGAGCGCGCGCGGGTGGCCAACGAACTGCGCTCGACCGGCGCGGCGGAGTCGGAAAAAATCCGTGCCGACGCCGACCGGCAGCGGGCGGTGATCCTTGCCGAAGCCTACCGCGACGCGGAAAAAATCCGTGGCGAGGGCGATGCCAGGGCGTCGCGCATATATGCCGAGGCGTTTGGGCAGAATCCCGAGTTCTACAAGTTTTACCAGAGCCTGGAAGCGTATCGCTCCAGCTTCAAGACGCGCAAGGATTTGCTGGTAGTCGACCCGGGTTCGGAGTTCTTCAGGTATTTCAAGGCTCCCGGAGGCAACGGGAATCCAGCCGGTGCCGCCAAAAAATAGCGGATGACGTGAAAATCCGCGCTTGGTTCGGATGCCGCCGAATGGGCGGCATCCGTTTTGTTTCGTCTGTCGCAGCCGTGCGCTTTGGCGGTAAATTCGACTTTCCGCAATATGCAGGCGCGCTTTCCCCGCCAACTATTTCATCCCGTATGGCGCGGCCAAGCCGGTTTCGCCTCATTTTGAAATCTTCCTATGCAACGCTGGGCCCTTCCTGAAAACATTGCCGACGTCTTGCCGTCCGAAGCGCGCAAGATCGAGGAATTACGGCGCCTGATGCTCGATAAATTCCGGGTTTACGGCTATGAGTTGGTCATTCCGCCATTGCTCGAGTATCTGGAGTCCTTGCTGACTGGCGCCGGCCAGGACACCAATCTGCGCACTTTCAAGCTGGTCGATCAGCTATCAGGGCGTTCGATGGGCGTGCGGGCCGACATGACGACCCAGGTGGCGCGCATCGATGCCCATTTGCTGAACCGGACTTCGATCACCCGGCTTTGCTATGCCGGTAGTGTGCTGCGTACCTTGCCGATCGGGCTGCATGCGACCCGCGAGCCGTTTCAGATCGGCGCTGAAATCTACGGCCATGCCGGCCTTGAAGCCGATGCGGAAATCCAGGAACTGGCGCTGGCTTCGCTGGCGCTGACCGGAATTTCCCAGGTCAGGATGGATTTGTGCCATGTCGGCGTGCTGCGCGCGCTGGTCGCGCACGATGCGCGCGCCAAGGAGTGCGAAGCGGAACTCTTTGCCCGGCTCGGCGCCAAGGATCTGCCGGCGCTGCGCGAGATGGCGGTCGACTTCCTGCCCGAAACGCGCGCCGCCTTGCTGGCGCTGCCCGGGCTGTATGGTGATGTGGGCGTGATTTCGGAGGCGCGCCGGGTGCTGCCGCAGACCGCCGGGATCCAGAAGGCCTTGAGCGAACTGGAATCGCTGACAGAAGTGGCAGATGGCGCCGACGTCACCATCGATCTGGCGGACCTGCGCGGCTATCACTATCATAGCGGCGTCATGTTCGCCCTCTATGTGCCCGGCCTGCCGAACGCGGTGGCCAGGGGCGGGCGCTACGACCATGTCGGAGAGGCGTTTGGCAGGGCGCGGCCGGCAACCGGATTTTCAATGGATTTGCGCGAACTGGCGCGCCTGCTGCCGCCGGCCGAACGCAAATGCGCGATTTGCGCCCCCTGGAGCACCGATCCCGTCTTGCGCGAAAAAATTGCCGCCTGGCGGCAGGCCGGTGAAGTGGTGATCCAAAGCCTGCCGGGCCAGGAAGCCAGGCTGGATGAATTCGATTGCGATCGGGTAGTGGTATTGGAAAACGGAAACTGGATTCTCAAGGATTTGGATTAAGGAATGTTACAGAAAAACGCTGCAAGGAACGTCGTCGTCATCGGTACCCAGTGGGGGGATGAGGGCAAGGGCAAGATTGTCGACTGGCTCACCGATCATGCGCAGGCAGTGGTGCGCTTCCAGGGCGGCCACAATGCCGGCCATACCCTGGTCATCAATGGCCACAAGACGGCACTGCAACTGATCCCGTCGGGGATCATGCGGGCCGGCATCGCCTGCTATATCGGCAACGGCGTGGTCCTGTCAGTGCCCGATCTGCTGCGCGAGATCGACAAGCTGGAGGCGGCCGGCGTCGAGGTTGCCTCCCGCCTCAAGGTGTCGGAAGCCTGTCCGGTCATCCTGCCTTACCACGTCGCAGTCGACGTCGCGCGCGAAGCGGCGCGCGGCAGCGCCAAGATCGGTACCACCGGCAAGGGAATCGGCCCGGCCTACGAGGACAAGGTGGCGCGCCGCGCGATCCGCGTGGCAGACCTGTTGAACGAGGGCCGTTTCGCCGACAAGCTGCGCGAAAACCTGGACTACCACAACTTCGTGCTCGCCCATTACCTGAAGGTGCAGACGATCGACTACCAGAAGACGCTGGACGACGCGCTGGCCACTGTTGCGCGCCTGGCGCCGATGGTGGCGGATGTCCCGAGCGCGCTGTATGCGGCGCACGCCGGAGGCGGCTCGCTGCTGTTCGAAGGCGCACAAGGCAGCATGCTGGACGTCGATCACGGCACCTATCCTTTCGTCACGTCGAGCAATTGCGTGGCCGGTAATGCCGCCGCCGGTTCTGGCGTCGGCCCGGGCATGCTGCACTACGTGCTGGGGATTACCAAGGCCTATACGACCCGGGTCGGCTCCGGTCCGTTCCCGTCGGAATTGCCGACCGACGACGGCGTCGGCAAGCACCTCTCCACGGTCGGCCATGAATTCGGCACCGTGACGGGGCGCGCGCGCCGCTGCGGCTGGTTCGATGCGGCGCTGCTGAAGCGCTCGGTGCAGATCAACGGTATCAGCGGCATGTGCCTGACCAAGCTGGACGTGCTGGACGGCCTGGAAACGCTGAAGCTATGCACCGGCTATTCGCTGGACGGCAGGCAGACCGATATTTTCCCGATCGGTGCCGACGATGCCGCGCGCTGCGTGCCAATCTACGAAGAGATGCCGGGCTGGCAGCAATCGACGGTCGGCATCAAGACGCTGGAGGCGCTGCCGCCGAACGCGCTGGCCTATATCAAGCGCATCGAGCAGCTGGTCGGCGTGCCGGTCGACATGGTGTCGACCGGTCCCGACCGCGAAGAGACCATCGTGCTGCGCCACCCGTTTAAATAAAAGCATGACAAGGAATCATATGGCCGAATCGACCGACAAGGACCTGTGGGTAAGCTGGAGCGACTATCACCGCAACATCGAACGGCTGGCGCTGTTGGTGCATGAATCGGGCTGGAAGTTCGACCAGGTGCTGTGCCTGGCACGCGGCGGCCTGCGGCCGGGAGATATCTTTTCGCGCATCTTCGATGTACCGCTGGCGATCCTGTCAACCAGCTCCTACCGCGAAGACGCCGGCACCGTGCGCGGCGACCTGGATATCGCCAAGTACGTGACGATCACCAAGGGTGCATTGTCCGGCAAGGTGCTGCTTCTCGATGACCTGGTCGATTCCGGCGTGACGCTGGAGAAGGTGCAGCATCACCTGAAGGAAAATTTCCCGGCCGTGACCGAAATCAAGTCGGCGGTGATCTGGTGCAAGGGTTGTTCGTCGATCAAGCCGGATTTTTACCTCGACTATCTGCCGACCAATCCGTGGATACACCAGCCGTTCGAGGAATACGATGGCCTGCGGCCGCACCAGCTGGCGGCCTGGATGAAGAAGGGCGAAGCCTGACCCGATTGCCGATCCCGAATCCGACCCGTCCCGCAGTGGCGGGCCGGGTGCCGGCACAGCGCAGCACGCGGAGCGTTTTACGATGCAGCTTCGGTAAACGAAAAAACCCGTTGACGAATCAACGGGTTTTTCCTGATGTTGCTGGTGCCCACGGAGGGACTCGAACCCCCACACCTCGCGGCACATGGACCTGAACCATGCGCGTCTACCAATTCCGCCACGTGGGCCCTACGAAGACAGCGATTATAGCGGAAAAACTCTTGAAGTCAAACGGTCTATTTATTTTTATGCGCTTTTTGCCGGGTTAGGTAAAAGTCATGCCCGTCCGTTAAACTGACTTCCGATTCATTGCAACTGAAGATTAAAGAAAAACACACTTTTGAACCAATATCCTTACCCCATTCCCAGCCGCGAAGAAATTCTCGGCTTGATGCGCAGCGCGCCTAAGGCGCATAGCCTGAAGTCGCTGGCGGCCGCGCTCGGCGTCAAGAGCAACGAACTCGATGGCCTGACACGGCGCCTGAACGCGATGGAGCGTGACGGCCAGATCACGTCGAACCGTTCCGGCGCCTATGAGCTAGCGCATTCGTCCAACTTCATCGAGGGCCGCGTCAGCAGCCACCGCGACGGCTATGGCTTCCTGATCCCGAACGACGGCAGTCAGGACCTGTACCTGTCGGAAAAGGAGATGCAGAAGGTGCTGCATGGCGACCGCGTGCAGGCGCGGGTCATTGGCACCGACCGCCGCGGCCGGCCGGAAGGCACGATCGTCGAAGTGCTGGAGCGCGCCAACACCCACGTGATCGGGCGCCTGCTGAACGAAAACGGCGTCTGGGTGGTGGCGCCCGAAGACAAGCGCATCAGCCAGGACATCCTGCTGGCCGGGGCCCCTGGCAAGGCGAAAACCGGGCAGGTGGTCAGCGTCGAACTGACCGAACAGCCATCGCGCTATACGCAGCCGGTCGGGAAGATCGTCGAAATCCTCGGCGACATCGACGACCCCGGCATGGAAATCGAGATCGCGGTGCGCAAGTACGGGGTGCCGCACGAATTTTCAGAGGCGGCGCTGAAGCAGGCTGCCAAGCTGCCGAACGAAGTGCGGCCGGCGGAGCTGGCCGGGCGCGTCGACCTGCGCGACATCCCGCTGGTGACGATCGACGGTGAGGACGCACGCGATTTCGATGACGCGGTGTATTGCGAGCCGGTCAAGGTCGGGCGCAGCGCCTGTTACCGCCTGATCGTCGCGATCGCCGACGTCAGCCACTACGTCAAGCCGCAGGACGCGCTGGACGCCGATGCGCTGGAGCGCAGCACCTCGGTGTATTTCCCGCGCCGGGTGATCCCGATGCTGCCGGAAAAGCTGTCGAACGGACTGTGCTCGCTCAACCCCGACGTCGACCGCCTGACCATGGTGTGCGACGCGGTGATCACGGCCAAGGGCGACATCAAGGCTTACCAGTTTTATCCGGCGGTGATGCATTCGGCGGCGCGTCTGACCTATACCGAAGTGGCGGCCATCCTCGGCAACACCAAGGGACCGGAAGCGGCCAGGCGGCCGGCGCTGGTGCCGCATCTGCTGCATCTGCAGGAAGTGTTCCACGCGCTGGTGCGGGCGCGCCGGCAGCGCGGGGCGATCGACTTCGAGACCACCGAGACCTATATCGTCTGCAACGCCGCCGGCAAGATCGAACAGATCCTGCCGCGCGTGCGCAACGAGGCGCACAAGGTGATCGAGGAATGCATGCTGGCCGCCAACGTCTGCGCCGCCGACCTGCTGCAGCGACACAAGCAGCCGACGCTGTACCGCGTGCATGCGGTGCCGACCAAGGAAAAGCTGGAACAGCTGCGTACCTTCCTGAAGCAGCTCGGCCTGCATCTGGGCGGCGGCGACACGCCGGCGGCCTCCGACTATGCCGAGCTGATGACGAAGATCGCGGCCCGCCCCGATGCGCTGCTGCTGCAGACGATGCTGCTGCGCTCGATGCAGCAGGCGGTCTACAGCCCGGAGAACGTCGGCCACTTCGGTTTGTCGTATGAATCGTATGCCCATTTCACCAGCCCGATCCGGCGCTATCCGGACTTGCTGGTGCACCGGGCGATCAAGGCGGTGCTGCAGGGCAAGCGCTACGAGCCGCACGTCGACACTGGCGCGCTGAACACCACGCTGTCGCCGGCGGCGCGCCGCAAGCAGGCGCAGGACCACGCGGAAGGCAAGAAGAAGCGCGAAGGCGAGCCGTCGGTGTGGGAAGCGCTCGGCATTCACTGTTCGGCCAACGAGCGGCGCGCCGACGAGGCGTCGCGCGACGTCGAGGCGTGGCTGAAGTGCTACTTCATTCGCGACCGGCTGGGCGAGCAGTTCACTGGCACCATTTCCGCCGTCACCAGCTTCGGCATTTTCGTGCAGCTCGATACGCTGTTCATCGAAGGGCTGGTACACGTCACCGAGCTCGGCGCCGACTACTTCCAGTTCGACGAGGCGCGCCACGAATTGCGCGGCGAGCGCACCGGCATTCGCTACCAGCTGACCGATCGTGTCACGGTACAGGTGAGCCGGGTCGATTTGGACGCGCGCAAGATCGATCTGCGGCTGGTGCAGGAACCGGGCATCAAGACGGTCCTGAAGAACGAGGCGCGCCGCGCCGATGCCGAGCACGGCCGGCGCGAGAAGACCGCGGCGGCGAGTGAGCACGCCAGCCACAAAAAATCCGCTCCCGCCAAGAAGGCCAAGGCAGCCGCGCGTACCGCGTCCAGCGACAAGCGCGCCGCGCTGCTGAAGGCACCGAAAGCCGCCAAAAAGAAACGCTAGGCAATGAAAAGCAAATTGATCTTCGGCTTCCATGCCGTGACGGCGCGTCTGCGCCATGAAGCCTCGTCGGTCGAGGAAATCTACATCGACGCCGGCCGCCACGACCGCCGCATGCAGGACCTGCTGCGCGCCGCCCAGGAGGCCGGCGTGCGCATCATCCAGGCGGACGATCAGCGCCTGTCCAGCATGGTCGGGACACGCCGCCACCAGGGCGTGGTGGCGCGCGCCGGTCAACTGTCGCTGGCGCGCAACCTGGACGAGTTGCTGGATGCGATCGAAGGACCGCCGCTACTGCTGGTGCTGGACGGCGTCACCGATCCGCACAACCTCGGCGCCTGCCTGCGGGTGGCGGACGGCGCCGGCGCCCACGCGGTGATTGCGCCGAAGGACCGCGCGGTCGGCCTGAACGCGACGGCGGCGAAGGTGGCCAGCGGCGCCGCCGACACCGTGCCCTACATCACGGTCACCAACCTGGCGCGCGCGTTGCGCCAGTTGCAGGAGCGCGACATCTGGATCACCGGCACCGACGACAGCGCCGACAAGAGCCTGTACGATGCCGATTTTTCCGGCCCGACAGCGCTGGTGATGGGTTCCGAAGGCGAGGGCATGCGACGCCTGACGCGCGAGACCTGCGATCTGCTGGTGCGCGTGCCGATGTGCGGTGCGGTGGAAAGCCTGAACGTCTCGGTCGCGTCCGGCGTCTGCCTGTACGAGGCGCGCCGCCAGCGCAGCGCGCACGGCTGAGGCCACGCTTCGCCGGCGGCGCCCGCCGCCATTGCCGTTTTCCGGCAGCCCGCTGCGAGGTCCGGTGGCCGGCCGGCTTGCCGCAAGCCATGCCCGAACACGCTAACATGACGCCTCCCGAAGGAGGATACTGACCCCTTATGTTTACCCGTATCCGAGAAGACATCGCCAACATCATGGCGCACGATCCTGCCGCCCGCACCGCCTGGGAGGTCGTGACCTGTTATCCGGGCCTGCACGCGGTGGTGATGCACCGCTGGGCGCACTGGTGCTGGCTGCATGACCTGAAGTGGCTGGGCCGCTTCGTGTCGCATGTCGCGCGCGGGTTGACCGGCATCGAGATCCACCCTGGCGCCGTGATCGGCCGCCGCGTGTTCATCGACCACGGCTTCGGCGTGGTGATCGGCGAAACCGCCGAAATCGGCGACGACTGCACCATCTACCAGGGTGTGACGCTGGGCGGCACCTCGCTGCATAAGGGCGCCAAGCGCCATCCGACGCTGGAGCGCGGTGTGATCGTCAGTGCCGGCGCCAAGGTGCTGGGCGGCTTCACGATCGGCGAAGGGGCCAAGATCGGCTCCAATGCGGTGGTGATCAAGGAAGTGCCGGCCGGCGCCACCGCGGTCGGTATTCCGGCCCGCATCATCCGCAAGGAAGCGCACAATGTGCGCGAGGAAGCGGCGGCGCGCATGTTCGCCGCCTACGGCGTGACGCCGAATGGCGACGATCCGCTGTCGAAGGCCTTGCACGGACTGATCGATAATGCGGCGGCCCAGGAAGAACAGATTTCAAAGATCGTAGCGGCCTTGAAGACGGCCGGCATCGCCTGCGAAATGCTGCCGGAACTCGACAAATTCGATCCGGCCGGCCTGAGCCGGCTGGTCGAGTGAGGATGGCGATGGACGAACAGCGCGAACTCGAGGCGCAAGAGGCGGACGAGCAGCGCCTCGATCCGTTCGAAATCCGCGTGCTGGCGGTGCTGGCCGAAAAGGAGGCGCTGACGCCGGACAATTATCCGCTGTCGATGAATACGCTGGTGGCCGGCTGCAACCAGTTGTCCAGCCGCGACCCGGTGATGTCGATGCAGGATGAGACCGTGCAGCAGACGCTGCAGCGCCTGATCGAAAAGAAGCTGGTCAACGAAGTGCGCCAGGCTGGCGCGCGCGTGCCGAAGTACGAGCACCGGATGCGCATTAGGTGGGCGCTGCCGCAGGACAAGCTGGCGATCCTGGCGACGCTGATGCTGCGCGGGCCGCAGACCGCCGGCGAAGTGCGCGCGCGCAGCGGCCGCCTGCACGAGTTTTCCAGCGTTGCCGACGTCGAGGCCGGCCTGCAGTTTTTGATCGACAAATACCCGCCGCTGGTGGCGCGCCTGGCGCGCGCGCCCGGTTCGAAAGAGTCGCGTTACCTGCACCTGTTGGGCGACGCCGGGGAAGTGGAACGGCAGGAAACGGCGGCCGCCTTTTCGGCGCAGCCGCTGCCGGCCGATCGTGTCGCGCGGCTGGAGTCGGAAGTGGCCGAACTGCGGCAGCAGTTGCAACAGTTGGAAGAGCAGTTCGCGGAATTCCGCCGGCAGTTCGAGTGATGTGCGGGCCGCCGGCACAATCGGCGACCCGAATACTCCCTGTGGATACCCTCTATCCCGGGCGCAAAACGGCCACTTCTAAAGCATACTCCCCATCAAGCCCATTTTCCATGTGCCGGTGCTAGGGCAGCGGCCGGCCGGCGGCGTCGAAGACCCGCAGTGCGCCGTCGGCTTGCAGCGCCAGCCAGCCGCCGCGCCCAGGCTCGGTATCGCAATCCCAGTCAGGTAGCACATAGCGCATCCGGCGTCCGCCCGCGTGCGGATATTCGTGCCGCGCCGGCCGGTGCGTGTGGCCGTGGATCATCACGGTGGCGCCGCTGGCGTCGAACATCTTGGCCACCGCCGCCTCGTTGGCGTCCATGATGTCGGCGCTTTTCATCCGCTGTTCGGCGCGGCTGCCGTCGCGCAGCTCGGCGACGATCTGCTTGCGCCGCGCCAGCGGCAGTGCCAGGAACTGCCGCTGCCATTGCGGCTGCCGCACCTCGGCGCGAAACGCCATGTAGTGACGGTCGTCGGTGCACAGCAGGTCGCCGTGGCTGAGCACCAGCTGGCGGTCGCCGATGGCCACCGGATGCGGATCCGGCAACAGCGTCAGGCCGGCGGCGGCGGCGAACTGCGGGCCGACTAGGAAGTCGCGGTTGCCGGCGATCCAGAACAGCGCGACGCCGGCTTCGGCGACGGCGCGCAGCGCCTCGACGATGCGGCGGTGGAAGGGCGCATCGATGTCGTCGTCGCCGGCCCAGGCCTCGAACAGGTCACCCAGCAGATACAGCCGCTGCGCGCGCCGCGCCGGTCCGGCGTGGAAATCGAGGAAGGCCTGCGCGGTGCGCGGCATCGACGGCTGCAGATGCAGATCGGACACAAAAAGCGCAACCGTTGCCGGTTGCGCCGCATCCGCCGCGCCGGGCGCGGCGGGAACAGGGTGAGACAGGGCGGTCATCGACGCCGCGCGATTGCCGGCGTCAGACCACTTCGGCTTTTTCGATCACCACGTTGTCGACCGGGACGTCGGCGAACATGCCGGTGCGCGTGGTCTTGACCGCCTTGATGCGGTCGACCACGTCGGTACCTTCGACGACCTTGCCGAACACGCAGTAGCCCCAGCCGTCCTGGCCCGGGTAGTCGAGGAAGCTGTTGTTCTTGACGTTGATGAAGAACTGCGCCGAGGCCGAGTGCGGCGCCGAGGTGCGCGCCATCGCGATGCTGTACGGCTCGTTCTTCAGGCCGTTGGCGGCCTCGTTCTCGATCGGCTCGCGGGTCGGCTTCTGCGTCATGCCGGGTTCGAAGCCGCCGCCCTGGATCATGAAGCCGTCGATCACGCGATGAAAGATGGTGCCGTCGTAATGGCCGGCCTTGACGTATTCGAGGAAGTTGGCGACGGTCTTGGGCGCCTTGGCGGCGTCCAGTTCGAGCTTGATGTTGCCGTGGTTGGTGGTAAGGAGAACTGCCATGGGATTCCTGTCTGGTGAATGAATGGAAAAGCGAAGGGGATTGCGCCTACTTGACGACGGCGGCCGATTCGATCACCACCGGCTTGGCCGGCACGTCGCGCAGCATGCCGCTGCTGCCGGTCTTGACCTGGCGGATCTTGTCGACCACCTCGGTGCCCTGGATCACCTTGCCGAACACGGCGTAGCCCCAGCCGTCCTGGCCCGGATAATCGAGAAAGGCGTTGTTCTTGACGTTGATGAAGAATTGCGCCGACGCCGAATGCGGATCGGAAGTGCGCGCCATCGCCACCGTGTAGGCGGCGTTCTTCAGGCCGTTGTTGGCTTCGTTCGGGATCGGCGCGCGGGTCGGCTTTTGCTGCATGGCGGCGTCGAAGCCGCCGCCCTGGATCATGAAACCGTCGATGACGCGATGGAAGACGGTGCCGTTGTAGTGGCCGTCCTTGACGTAGCGCAGGAAGTTATCGACGCTTTTCGGCGCCTTGTCGGGATACAGTTCCAGCACGATCTTGCCCATGCTGGTGTTCAATGCCACCTGCGGATGGTCGGCGGCATGGGCGCCGGCGAAGACGCCGCCGACGGTCAGCGCGGCCAGCAGGGTGACGAAGGTACGGCGGGAATTCGGCATCGAGAGTTTCCTGGGTCTGGATTACGGGAAAACGGCTTGCGCCGCGGAGTGCGGCGCCGCCGGCAGGGTCGTGCCGGCGCGATTCTCGCAGCAGTCGGCGCCGGCCATCCGGGGCTCGTCTGCAGCGATGATGATTTTCGTCAATGCTATACTTCGAAACGAGCCATTTTATCAAAATACGCCTGACACAACGTTTTGGCGACCCGACCGCACCGCGTTTGCGACGCCCCAGCAGGCCGCGCAAATCGCCTTCGAACGGTGCAATCGCTTCTGTGCCGAAACGGATCATTACCCATGAGTGCCCTGAAAATCTACAACACGCTGGCGCGTGAAAAAGAGACCTTCGTGCCGATCGAGCAGGGCAAGGTGCGCATGTACGTCTGCGGCATGACGGTGTACGACTATTGCCATCTCGGCCACGCGCGCGTGATGGTGGTGTTCGACATGGTGCAGCGCTGGCTGCGCGCATCCGGCTACGACGTCACCTATGTGCGCAACATCACCGACATCGACGACAAGATCATTGCCCGCGCGGTCGAGCGCGGCGAAACCATCGCCGAGCTGACGCAGCGCTTCATCGCCGCGATGGACGAGGATGCCGCCGCGCTCGGCGTGCAAAAGCCGGACCTGGAGCCGCGCGCGACTGCCTACGTGCCGCAGATGCTGGCGCTGATCGAGGCGCTGGAACAGAACGGATTGGCCTACCAGGGCGGCGACGGCGACGTCAACTACGCGGTGCGCGGCTTCCCGGACTACGGCAAGCTGTCCGGCAAGTCGCCGGACGATCTGCGCGCCGGCGAGCGGGTCGACGTCAACGCCGGCAAGCGCGACCCGCTCGACTTCGTGCTGTGGAAGGCGGCCAAGCCGAACGAGCCGGACGAAGTGAAATGGGCGTCGCGCTGGGGCGCTGGCCGTCCCGGCTGGCACATCGAATGCTCGGCGATGTCGTGCGAGCTGCTGGGCGCGCATTTCGACATCCACGGCGGCGGCCAGGACCTGCAGTTCCCGCACCATGAAAACGAAATCGCCCAATCCGAGGGCGCGACCGGCCAGACCTTCGTCAACTACTGGATGCACAACGGTTTCGTGCGCGTCGACAACGAAAAGATGTCGAAGTCACTCGGCAACTTCTTCACCATCCGCGACGTGCTGCAGCAGTACGATCCCGAGGTGGTGCGCTTCTTCATCCTGCGCGCGCACTACCGCAGCCCGCTGAATTATTCCGATGCCCACCTGGACGACGCCCGCCACGCGCTGGCGCGGCTGTACACGGCGTTGAAGGAAGTCGCGCCGGATGCTGCGCCGCTGGACCGCAGCGAGACACACGCGCAGCGCTTCATCGACGCGATGAACGACGATTTCAATACCGCGCAGGCGATCGCGGTGCTGTTCGACTTGGCCAACGAGGTCAACCGCAGCCGCTCGCCGGCGCTGGCGCGCCAGCTGCAGCGGTTGGCGGGGCTGCTGGGTCTGTTGGAACGCAGCCCCGACGATTTCCTGAAGGGGCGCGCCGCCGCCGTGGCGGCGGATGAAGAAAAAATCCAGCAGGCGATCGCCGAGCGCGCCGCGGCCAAGAAGAACCGCGATTTCGCCGCAGCCGACCGCATCCGCGCCGAGCTGCTGGCGCAGGGCATCGCGCTGGAAGACAAGCCGGGCGGCGTCACCGAATGGCGGCGGGCGTAGCAGGCATGGCGACCACCTTGCCGCAGACCGGACCGACCGGCAGCCCGTTCTACTGGGAACAGGCCAAGCTCGAATTGATGAAGCGCGACCGCATCATGAGGAAGCTGATCCCGCAGTTCGGCGACCTCTCCCTGGAGCGGCGCGGCGAGCCGTTCACGACGCTGGCGCGCTCGATCATCGGCCAGCAGATTTCGGTGAAGGCGGCCGACAGCGTTTGGCAGAAGTTCCTGCTGGCCTGCCCGAAATGCACGCCGCTGCAGGTGCTGAAGGCGGGCGAAAGCCTGGCCGCGTGCGGGCTGTCGCGGCGCAAGGTCGAGTATCTGCTGGACCTGGCCGAGCATTTCCGCGCGCGGCGCGTGCGCGCCGACCGCTGGATCGAAATGGACGACGAGGACGTGATCGCCGAGCTGCAGCAGATTCGCGGCATCGGTCGCTGGACAGCGGAGATGTTTTTGATATTTAATCTGCTCCGCCCGAACATCCTGCCGCTCGACGACCTCGGTTTATTGCGAGGCATCAGCATCAATTATTTTTCCGGCGACCCGGTGTCGCGCAGCGATGCGCGCGAGGTCGCGGCCAACTGGGAGCCGTGGCGTACGGTCGCCACCTGGTACCTGTGGCGCAGCATGGACCCGGCGCCGATGGCGGTCTGACGCCGCGCCGGCCCACCCGCAATGAAAGAAGCACGATGACCAAAACCACTTTTCTATCCTTTGAGCAGCCGATCGCCGAGCTGGACGCCAAGATCGAGGAATTGCGCTTCGTGCAAGACGATTCGGCGGTCGATATCTCGGAGGAAATCGAGCGGCTGACGAAGAAGAGTCAGCAGCTGACCAAGGATATTTACGCCAAGCTGACGCCGTGGCAGGTATCGCAGATTGCCCGCCATCCGCAGCGGCCGTACACGATGGACTACGTGAACGAAATCTTCACCGACTTCCACGAGCTGCACGGCGACCGTACCTATGCCGACGACCTGTCGATCGTCGGCGGGCTGGCGCGCTTCAACGGCCAGGCCTGCATGGTGATCGGCCATCAGAAGGGGCGCGACACCAAGGAGCGCGCGCTGCGCAACTTCGGCATGCCGAAGCCGGAAGGCTACCGCAAGGCGATGCGGCTGATGAAGCTGGCCGAAAAATTCGGCCTGCCGGTGTTCACCTTCATCGACACGCCCGGTGCCTTTCCCGGCATCGACGCCGAAGAACGCGGCCAGTCGGAAGCGATCGGCCACAACCTGTACGTGATGGCGGAACTCAAGGTACCGCTGATCGCCACCATCATCGGCGAGGGCGGTTCCGGCGGCGCGCTGGCGATCGCCGTCGGCGACACCGTGCTGATGCTGCAGTACGCGACCTATTCGGTGATTTCGCCGGAAGGCTGCGCGTCGATACTGTGGAAGACTTCGGAGCGGGCGTCCGACGCGGCCGATGCGCTCGGCCTGACCGCGCACCGGCTGAAGGCGATCAACCTGATCGACAAGATCGTGCATGAACCGCTGGGCGGTGCGCACCGCGATCCGAAGCAGATGGCGGCGATGCTGAAGCGGGCGCTGGCCGACGCGCTGCGCCAGTGGCAGGGCGTCAAGACCAAGGACCTGCTGGCTGCGCGCCACGAAAAGCTGATGAGCTATGGCAAGTTCAAGGAAATCACCGCGCCGGAATGACCGCGGCGAACTGGACCGCATCTTCGAACGCGCGCTGGAAGACATTCTGGCGCGCGTTTGCATTTGCGCGCCCGGCCGCGCGCCGGCGTTCGCGGTCGCCTACAGCGGCGGGCTCGATTCGACGCTGCTGCTGCATCTGGCGCATGCTTTCGCCGCCGCTCGCGGCTTGCCGCTGCACGCGCTGCACATCCATCATGGGCTGAACGACGGCGCCGACGCCTGGCACGCGCATTGCCGCGAACAGGCGCAGCGGCTGGGCGTGCCGTTCCACGCGGCACAGGTGGTGGT
>JBAUJK010000303.1:0-10632 GCA_049683695.1 Burkholderiaceae bacterium | reverse complement strand
GTTCGGCCTCCTGGCGCGCCGCCTCCTCGCGCTGCCGGCGTTCGGCCTCGGCGCGGCGGCGCGCTTCATCCTGTTCCTGCAATTGCTTGCGCAGCGCGGCCAAAGCGGCGAAATCCTTCAGCGAAGCGGACATTTCGAAATCCCTGACGGGGGCGATGCGGGGAACGCGGCCAGCGGAGGGGCATCGCAGGCCGCCGCCGGCGCACCGGCTCAGCCGGTTTGCAGTTCCAGGTATTTTTGCGCGTCCAGCGCCGCCATGCAGCCGGTGCCGGCGCTGGTGATCGCCTGCCGGTAGACGTGGTCCTGGACGTCGCCGGCGGCGAACACGCCCGGCACGCTGGTAGCGGTGGCCATGCCTTCGAGGCCGGTCTTGGTCCTGATGTAACCGTTCTGCATGTCGAGCTGGCCTTCGAAGATGCCGGTGTTCGGCTTGTGGCCGATGGCGATGAACAGCCCGTGCAGTTTCAGCTCGGTGACGCTGTCGTCGAGCGTCGAGCGAATCCGCACGCCGGTGACGCCGCTGTCGTCGCCGAGCACTTCGTCCAGCGTGTGGTTCCACTTGATGTCGATCTTGCCGGCTTCGACCTGCGCCATCAGGCGGTCGACCAGGATTGCCTCGGCACGGAACTTGTCACGCCGGTGGATCAGGGTAACCTTGGAGGCGATGTTGGACAGGTACAGCGCTTCCTCGACTGCGGTATTGCCGCCGCCGACCACTGCCACTTCCTGCTCCTTGTAGAAGAAGCCGTCGCAGGTGGCGCAGGCGGACACGCCTTTGCCCATGAACGCTTCCTCGGACGGCAGGCCCAGGTACTGGGCCGAGGCGCCGGTCGCGATGATCAGCGCGTCGCAGGTGTATTCGCCGGTGTCGCCGACCAGCCGCATCGGCTTTTCGGCCAGGTGGGCGGTGTGGATATGGTCGAAGATGATCTCGGTATTGAAGCGTTCCGCATGGTGCAACAGCCGCTGCATCAGTTCCGGCCCCTGCACGCCGAGCGGGTCGCCCGGCCAGTTCTCGACGTCGGTGGTGGTCATCAGCTGGCCGCCTTGCTCGACGCCGGTGATCATCACCGGCTTCAGGTTGGCGCGTGCGGCGTACACCGCGGCGCTGTAGCCGGCCGGGCCGGAACCGAGAATCAATACTTGAGCATGTTTGGGAGTAGCCATAAAATCCGTGTCAGAAACAAGGTGGGCGAAAGGGTGAGCGAACGGCTGCGCGGGCGGCGGGCGCGCCCGGTGGCATCTTGCAGATGAGGCCGGCCGGCGCGATTTCAAACGCGGCGCCGCAGCCGATCAACCCACGCCGCACCATGCCGGAACTGCCTGGGATTATAGTCGACCGGCCGTTCCGGCATCGCCGGCCCGGGCACCGCGCCCGGCCCGATTTTCCCCTGCGGGTGCATAATCCCCATTCCCGCTGCGGCCATGCCGGCCGCATCATGATCCCGAGTTATGACGAGAACAACACAAGCCTATACCCGCAATCGTTCGGCGCCGCGCGCGCAGCCGCTGCCCGGAAGGCTGGCGCGGCTGCTGTACGAGGCGCGCTGGCTGGTGCTGGCGGTGGTCACGCTATACCTGCTGCTGATCCTGTTCAGCTATTCCAAGGCCGATCCCGGCTGGTCGCACGCCAGCGCGGTGCCGCGCCTGGGCAACTGGGGCGGGCGGGTCGGCGCCTGGCTGGCCGACCTGCTGCTGTTCATCTTCGGTCTTTCCGCCTGGTGGTGGTGCGTGCTGCTGGGGCGCTCGGTCTGGAGCGGCTACCGCCGGCTGACGCAGAAATTCCTGCTGCAGACCGAGCCGGAGCCGCCGCACCGGCAGGAAGGACTGATCCGCGGCATCGGCTTCGTGCTGCTGATGGCCGGCAGCCTGGGGCTGGAGTACACCCGCATGTACACGCTGAAGGCGCAACTGCCGCGCGCGCCGGGCGGCGTGCTGGGCGAGGTGATCGGCGGCAGCCTGCAGGGCGCGCTCGGCTTCACCGGCGCCACGCTATTCCTGCTGCTGCTGTTCGGGCTCGGCTTTTCGCTGTTCTTCCACGTGTCGTGGCTGACGGTGGCCGAGCGCATCGGTGGTGCGCTGGAAGACGCCGTGCTGTGGCTGCGCCGGCTGTACGACGCCCGTGAAGACCGCCGCGTCGGCGTCGTCGCCAAGGTCAAGCGCGAAGGCGTGGTGGTGCAGGAGCGCGCCAAGGCGGTGGAAGCGCCGCCGATCCGCATCGAACCGCAGATCGTCGCGGTGCCGAAGTCCGAGCGGGTGGAAAAGGAAAAGCAGGCAACGCTGTTCCAGGACCTGCGCGACACCGATCTGCCGCCGCTGTCGCTGCTGGACGAGGCGCCGCCGGCGCAGCAGACGGTCAGCGTCGAGACGCTCGAATTCACCAGCCGACTGATCGAGAAGAAGCTGTCCGACTTCGGCGTCGAAGTCAAGGTGGTGGCCGCCTATCCGGGCCCGGTCATCACGCGCTACGAAATCGAGCCGGCCACCGGCGTCAAGGGCAGCCAGATCGTCAACCTGGCGCGCGACCTGGCACGCTCGCTGTCGCTGACCTCGATCCGCGTGGTCGAAACCATCCCCGGCAAGAACTACATGGGGCTGGAGCTGCCGAACCCGAAGCGGCAGATCGTGCGCCTGACCGAGATCCTCGGCTCCAAGGTCTACAACGACAGCGCCTCCAGCCTGACGGTCGCGCTCGGCAAGGACATCGCCGGCCATCCGATCGTTGCCGACCTGACCAAGATGCCGCACCTGCTGGTAGCCGGTACCACCGGCTCCGGCAAGTCGGTCGGCATCAACGCCACTATCCTGTCGCTGTTGTACAAGTCCGATCCGAACAGCGTGCGCCTGATCCTGATCGACCCGAAGATGCTGGAACTGTCGATCTACGAAGGCATTCCGCACCTGCTGGCGCCGGTGGTGACCGACATGCGCCAGGCCGGCCACGCGCTGAATTGGGCAGTCGGCGAAATGGAGCGGCGCTACAAGCTGATGTCCAAGCTCGGTGTGCGCAACCTGGCCGGCTTCAACGCCAAGATCGCCGAGGCAGAGAAGAAGGAAGAGAAGATCCCGAATCCGTTCTCGCTGACGCCGGACGCGCCGGAGCCGCTGGAAAAGCTGCCGACCATCGTCATCATCATCGACGAACTGGCCGACCTGATGATGGTGGTCGGCAAGAAGGTCGAGGAACTGATCGCGCGCATCGCGCAAAAGGCGCGCGCCGCCGGCATCCACCTGATCCTCGCCACGCAGCGGCCGTCGGTGGACGTGATCACCGGCCTGATCAAGGCCAACATCCCGACCCGCATCGCGTTCCAGGTCAGCAGCAAGATCGATTCGCGCACCATCCTCGACCAGATGGGCGCCGAAACCTTGCTCGGCATGGGCGACATGCTGTACATGCCGCCCGGCACCGGCCTGCCGGTGCGCGTGCATGGTGCCTTCGTGTCGGATGACGAAGTGCACCGCGTGGTCGATCACCTGAAGGAGCAGGGCGAGCCGAACTACATCGAAGGTATCTTGGAAGGTGGCGTGTCCGAAGACGGCATCGAGGGTGGGGCCGGCGAGGGCGCCGGCGGCGGCGAGTCCGACGAGCTGTACGACCAGGCGGTCGCGGTGGTGTTGAAAAACCGGCGCGCGTCGATTTCGTTGGTGCAGCGGCACTTGAGAATTGGTTACAACCGCGCCGCGCGCCTGCTGGAACAAATGGAGCAGAGCGGACTCGTATCCACCATGCAATCCAACGGCAACCGGGAAATCCTGGTACCGGCCGGCAATTCCAGCGAATAGAAGAATGTGAAGAAGGAAGAATTTTGAGCCAGACGCAAACCATCCAGCCGTCGCACGGCGCCGAGCGAGAACATGGGGGCGGAGGTTTTTTTTCGGCGGCTCCATCGCCGAAAATCTACTCTGCCCCCATTTTTCACGGACTAACCACGAGGTTCGCGCTCAAGGCGGCTGCACTACTCATCGCGCTCACCCCTGCCTTTGCACACGCCGGCGCGCTCGACCAGTTCAAGTCCTTCGTCGCTGGCACCCAGTCCGCCAAGGGCGAGTTCACCCAGCGTCTGGTCAAGGCCGGCGGCAGCGGCACAGACGTCAAGGTATCGACGCCATCCACCGGCACTTTCGTTTTCGCGCGTCCCGGCAAGTTCATCTGGCTCTACCAGAAACCCTACGAGCAGCTGCTGCAGGCCGACGGCGAAAAACTCTACATCTACGACAAGGATTTGAACCAGGTGACGATCCGCAAACTGGGCGACGCGCTCGGTTCGTCACCGGCGGCGATCCTGTTCGGCAGCAACGACCTGGAACAGAACTTCACGTTGAAGGAGGGCGGCAACAAGGATGGCCTGGAATGGCTGGAGGCGACGCCGAAAGCCAAGGACACCACCTTCGAGCGCATCGGCATCGGCCTGAAGGATGGCGTGCCGCAGGCGATGGAGCTGCGCGATTCGTTCGGTCAGGTGTCGCTGCTGACGTTTTCCAGATTTGAAAAAAATCCGTCCTTGCCGGCCGGGCAGTTCAAGTTCGTCGTACCTAAGGGCGCGGACGTCTTCAACAACTAGCGCTCACGGCATCGACACCCTGTCGCGCCGCGTGGGATGCGGCAGACACGTCAGGCAGCCTCCGCTTGTAAAACATTTGTGCTTGCCAGCGCAGGCGCGAAACGGAAAAATGGCAGCGTTGCGAATCTGCCGAACCGCATTCGCTACCACTTCAACAGATTGCCGCCGTGGCTTCCCGCCACCGCGCCGGCAACGGTGATCAGGCTGATCAGCAGGAGAAAAACATGCATGCGCTGGATGCGCAGCATCAGTCCGCGCGGATCGTGCTGCGCGATCCGGCGAAACAGCCGATGCAGCACCAGCGGCTCGATCACGAACAGCATCAGCGTGAAGATCAGCCAGACCGCCACCATCGCATGCAGCCACCACTGGCTCGGGTCGGCAAAACGCCCCCAGCCATTGCCGAGGTACAGCATGTAAAAGCCGGACAACCCGGTCACCAGCGTCGCGCCACGCGCCCACCAGGCGAAACGTCCCTCGGCCTGTTCGAACAGCTGATGCTGGTCCGGCTGCCTGCGCGCTGCCGGCAGCAACACCAGCGTGACGAATCCGACGCCGCCGATCCAGATCACCACGCCGAGTACGTGCAGTACGCGGCTCCATAGCCAAGCATCCATGTGACTCCCTTTCGAGCTGGTATGGCGGCTCCCAATTCTGGATACTCTCTAATGTGCCGCCTGATCACGGGCGAATATGTTATGAATTTATAACATACTCCCTATTTTTATTAATTGACTGCAGGATCGCTGACACAGCACGCGGTGCCAGAGGTCACCATCCTAACCGCACGGTCGTCACGATGAAATGCGAATTATCATGCTGACCCGGCGCCATATCAAAAGCAGGGGAACGCCGAGGAGCGACGCGACGGGAACGAGGTTCTGCGTAAGCCTGAGCGTGGCGTAATGCCCGGCATAATTTGTTCGAAACATACCGCCAAGGCCGAGACTCCGGTTGGGATTTTGACGCGCAGCGCCTTGCCAGTCTCATGCAGCGCGTCATGTCACATGGCTGAGTTCCACATAACTGTCCGGCCCGTAGTGCACGGTGTTGCGTGAAAAATAGGGCGGCACCTGCATGTCGAATTGCGCGTGGCCATGGCTGACATCGCTGCGCAATAGGTCGGTGCGGCTCCCCACGTCGAAGCGCAGGCGCTCGCCCGCTTTCAGCAGCACTGGTTGCGGCGTCAGGCTGAAGCGCAGGAGCACCGATTCGCCCGGAACCAGCGGTTGCGGGACGTCGATATCGATGGCGATCTCGATCGCAGTGCTGCGGCCGGTGTCGATCTTGCGGCATGCTGGCCGTATCGTTCCCAGCGACAGCAGGTGAAAGGCGCCAGTGCGGTCGATACGACCCAAGCGCGCCACCACGTGTGAATCGATCTCATTGCAGCTGAATCTCAGGTTAGCCGTGACGGGCCCTGAAAACTCCACATCGGCGTCGATCGCGGCTTCGTAACTGAGCAGTTGATTGGCCACCTGATCGAAGCCTGGCACGATCGTCGCGCCCTTCGGCACGGCGGCCCAACAGTTGTCGCCGGTTTCATGGGCCTTGCTACTTAGCCGATGGATGGTGGCATCGGCCCCGCCGGAAGCCAGATAGAAGCGCACCGGCCGGCTGCCGGGGATCGGAAAATCCGGCGCGCGGCGAAACTCGTTTGCGCCTTCGGTCCAATAGCGCACCGGCGCCTGCGCCGCATAGCCATTGGCAGCGCCAGACAGGATGTGATCGAAGAACGCCAGTGCTTCGAGCTGCCAGTGATAGGCCGGCAACTCGTACTCGGCCTCGCTGATGATCAGCCACTTCCGATCCCTCGGCGTGCCGGCGTTTTCAAACAAGTCGTAGCCGCCGAACTGGTGCAAATTGAAGTGACCGGGATTTTGCGCCACGACGAACGGCACCGTGATGTTGCCGAGTTTCGGTGACGGCCCGGCCGGCACGCTGTTCGCCGCGCGCGTCTTGCCGTCCAGTACCCAACTGGCGAACAGCCGGCGCATCGGCTCGGTCGGCGTCATGGTCTTGAACCAGTCCTGGAGCCGCGTCATCCGTTTTCCTATCCAGGGCCGCCACCAGTGCCGCAGCGGTGAATTCAGCATCTGACTGGCCAGTGCCCGCACCAGCGGCGGTACACGCAGCTTGAACTGGGCCTCGGAAAAATTCGCTCCCATCCAGAGCGTGAGGAAGTCGGTTTGCGGCGCGCCGCCGAACATCACGATTTGCCGGAAATAGTCCGTGCACATCTCGATGCTGAAAAAACCCTTCAGCGCCGGTGGCTGCATCGCCGCGACCTGCGCCTGCGTGATGCCGAAGTAGGAGGTGCCAATCAACACGACGCGGCCATCGCACCATGGCTGCGCGGCCGCCCATGCAATTACTTCGGCATGGTCCTTGACGTCAATGCCGTTGAAGAACAGGATGCTTTCACCCTGAGAACGGCCCATGCCGCGACGCGTGACCGTCATGTGCACATAGCCGCGATCGGTGAATACCGGTGCGCTGCCGATTTCGTTGGTGCCGGTCGGTGCGCCACTGGCCTGCAGCTCTTTACTGTAGGCCGAAAACAGGACCACGGCGGGATAGCGCCCTGGCTGCTTTGGCGTATAAATGTCCGCCGCCAGCGCTATTCCTTCCGCCACCGGGATCATCTGATCGGCATGCAACACGCAGCCGAGCCCTTTCCTGACCGGCGGCCCCGGCGTCCATCCGGCCAGTTGCACGCCGTCCAGGCCAGCGCGTAGCGGAATCAGGTTGTCCCAAAACCTTGCTTTCGGAAGCGTGGAGTTCATTTGTTCCTTCGGTGGCTGGGCACTATTTTTCCCTGGATATCGAATACCAACGTGCCGATTCAGGGGCTGGCATAGTGAGCTCCGGCGATGACGAATGGCAGCACCAGTTCAGGGATCAGATAACCCAGCCAGACTGCCGTTGGCGCCGGCAGGCCAACCTTGCTGATGGAAATCAGGCGGCCCACGCCCGCCAGCAGGACGCCCAGGGCCAGCAGATAGACCAGGAAGCCCTGCTGGCGAATGGTGATCCCGGCCCACAGGCAAATCAGGCCGGTGGACAGATACACGCCGGCCATGAACCGATGAACATTGTCCAGTCGCGGCTCGGTATTCGGCTGGCCGAGAACCATCTGCAGCGCGCCACCGAAGATCGCGATGGCCGCGACAAGGAACAGGCAGGCCTGAACGACAATCTGGCTTGCGAGGAGAGGGGATTCCGGTGTCATTCTCGGGGCTCCAGTTGGCGGCCTGATGCCTGGGTTAAACGGTGCGGTACATGGTCCGACCGGATTATTAGTCGGGCGTCGACTCCCGCATACCGGATGAAGCGCTTGTGCCGCTGCGCTCGTGCAAATGATGGCTCGACGTAAGGCAGCGCCAGTGTACCCTCGCGATCGATACCCCGAAAAACATGAGAAAGCCCCTTTTTACGAGGTATTTCGGAATCAATGTACCAGCGGTTTTTGTGGCAACTATAGTTCTGCGTCTGTGGAGCAAGGCTTCTTGAAGTAAACGGTTTGCTCGGGGTCAAACTAGTGGACGCACCGAGTCGCTGCCATGAGATTCAATGCGGCCTAAGGTTTGCAGTGAGTCGATTAAAGGCGCTATTTCACCGGGCTGTGTCCGCTTTTGCTTGTTAAGGCTACATAGACAGATCACAAATCAGCTCGGTACCGGAGCCGTTCTGCGCGGATTGCAGCTCCGGCGTCAACTCGCCCCAGCCGTGGTCCTGCGATACCAGCTCCACTCCGGCAGCGGCCAGCCTTGTTTTCACCTCGTCCAAGGGCAGCGCGAACGTGATCGCCACCCCGGCGACACCGGAACCGGTGCCACGATACGGGGCCAGTTGCGAGACAGGAATGCCATACAGCGTAGCGCCCGCAATCGGAATCGTCAGCGTGTAATACTCCCCATGCCGCTGCAGGCTCGCCTTGCCGAAAGATGCAGCCAGGCGCCGGCCGCCCATGGGGCGTGCCAGCTTCGGCCCGGCATCGGTCTCATCCACATACGCCGCGATGATCCGGTAATTGGCGCCCTGGTCATAAGTGCAGCCCGCGGCCATACCGCGATAGACCGACTCCAGCTCCATGGCTGTCACCGGAGCCATGATCGAGAACAGAAGCACGGCCAGACTCCAGCCGCCAGTCCAGCGCGGCAATGGCGCTCGGGCGGAGAACAGGTGCCTCGATCTCGCGCCGCTCATGCCGGTCTGCCGCGCGCCCGACGCCCGGGACTGTGAACCGCGACGGGTGATCGCATGGATCGGCATGTCAGGCGGCATCCGGCGAAGGATGCAGATGGACCGCCAGCCAGAGAGCGCCGTTCGAGGTGCGCTCGACCCGATGCGGAACCTCGGCCGGGATGAACAGGTGATCTCCGGCATTCAGCGTCAGTGCGTCTCCCGCCATGCGCAGCACCGCCGTCCCTTGCACGAGCAGCACCCATTCATCCTGCGCCTGGACATACTCGACCGGCTCGGTATCCGCCGAGCTGACGATGCGCTCGACCACCAGATTCTTGTGGGCCAGCAGCGTTTCGAACTTCTCGCCCTGGAGCGGCGGTTCGGCGCCGAGGAACAGGTTTCCAGTATTCATACGGATAGCGCCGCTAGGGGTTGGATTCCGATCTTTGACTTCTCGAGCCGGGCTTTCCGGCCGTTACCCGGGATTGCCACCAGCCCGGGCCGGTTGCGCTTCGCCCGGCTCGGAATTTTCCGAGCCTCACCCGATGCGTTGCGCGTCATGTCGGCGTTTCTGCGCGGGATGCGCTCGGTTCCTGGAGTTGCTCGGTAATGTGCAGCCGGCGAACCACCAGATCATCGATTTCCATTCGGCGAATCCGGGTACGGCCAATGGCAAGCTGGCCGATTTTCAGGGCACCGATAGCCAGCACCCCGAATGCGACTGCGCCTATCGCCAATGCGCCGATCCGCTTGGCGCCAATACTTTCCAAGCCAACGCTGAGGCTGCGGATTTTGCTGGGTGGCTCGGCGTGCCCGGGATTGTTTGCCTGATCGCCGAGCAATTCACGTTCGCGGTATTCCATTTGATTCCTCCTGGTGGAGAAATGAAGTAATGCATGAAAGAACATCTGCGGCCGCGCGCCGTGGCAGGCCGGCTGCGGCGATCGATCAGTCCGCAACCGCCACTCGGAGGAGTTGGTTCATTCAAACTCGAGTGCCGCTTGAACGACTATACCCCGCCAGACGGCATGCCAACCACCGTCCACGTACCAGCCGACTTCGCCGCGAGTAGGCACGAGTACGCCATCGCGCATGGCGTAGTCCTGGAATCTGCCTTCCCAGGCTACCTGCTTGTACCCGCCATCGAATGAGCCCCAGCGGCCGGGTGTGTAGATGCCAGTCACCTCGTTGTTCCGATTGAACCTGAACTCGAGGGATACCGAGGTGTTGCCCTGTTTGAGCGTCGCAAGTGCACGAGCTTCATCGATCGGATCCCAACGCAGGTGCGCGCTCGGCAGAAGCGCTGTCGGATACCAGACTGCTTCGGCCAGGAATCTGTGCAGCGAGCCGGAATTCATCTCCATGCTTCCGCCGGCGCTTCCAACCGGGATGGCGGACAGCAAGGTGACCTGGCCGGCGCCGCGGCCGCCGACCAGGGAATCCCGGACGCGAACATGCAGGAGCGGCATGATGGACACCCGGGCGTCCCAGACGAATTCCGAAATCGCGGGGGCAATCACTTGCCGGGCAGTGAAGTTCATCCAACGGCCGCTTTGCGCATCGGTGCGCAGCATCCCGACTTGCTCGTAGCGGGCGAGCCGAATGTGTCTCCTTTCCGCCGGAAGCACGTGGTTCAGGTACCGGGCCACGGGAGCAGGCAGCTCCTCCATGGCCTGAGCTGCCGCCGCGTTCGAGCTTCCGGCCTCGGCCGATGCTTCGACAGAGTCGACTAAGGCGGCCCGCGTCCGTCCTTGCCAGAGCTGTGCAAGCCACAGCGCGACGGCAAGGAAGGCAGCGACAAGGATCGCGATCTTTGCCCACAGCGGCACGGCGTTCTCCCGCTGGCTAGGGTTCAGTCGGCGCTTGCATGGGGCCATGC